>CAIXME010000902.1 GCA_903920425.1 uncultured Pirellula sp.
AAATTGGGACGTTCGGCGCGTTGATCGGGGCTCCATACTCGAATCTCGAGTTTCTTTTGGGCTGCGATCTGAGTCATTGTGTTTTGGATTGGTTCCAACTCGCTTGCATCGACCTGAATACGACACATCATGGCGAACACGGCCGCTTCGTCGTGGTCGTACATTTGGATTTCAGCAATGTTCGCACCGCGCGAGGTAACATCATGAATGATCGGATCCGCCAAGCCAACGTTGTCCGGACCGACTGCAGTAATAACGATTTCCATAGCAGCTTACAAAAGGGAGGATGACGAATCTAAACTGTGGTGCCTGCACGCGACGCTAGGCATCGTAGGCCGGCCTGCGAACAGGCTCTGGACAACGAATCGCAAAGGATCGTTGTCATATCGTGAGCGTAACCGCCAGCGAAAGCTATAGCTATAGGGATCGCATTGAATCACTGGCTGGTCGTGTTGTATCGGTTGTTCAAAGGGCCGTCCGCATGGCGTCAGGCTAAAAGCTGCGTAGGCCAATAACCTGCGTACGAGCAAATCATATCGGGTAGTTAGGAAACGAGTGATGTTGGCCGGGCTATTTCGACTTGTCCGATTGGTTGATCCACGTTTTCAATTCATCCTCGCGAAGGTGTAGCCTTGCAATCGCAGTAGCTTTTCCTGTTTTTGGATCAGCGTCCACCCAAGTTCCTGAGAGTCTCACGTCGTCCTTGGCGACATGGAATGCATTTGGGTCAAAGGTCAGCGTTGTGTTCAGAACCGGTTCAATGGCTCGTCCGAGGATACTCAGATAAGGGCCGGTCATGCCGACATCGCATTGGAACGCTGTCCCACCTGGAAAAATCTGCTCGTCCGCCGTCGGGACGTGAGTATGCGTACCAAGCACCGCTGTTACTTTTCCATCCAGATAACGCCCCATGCATTGCTTGTCGCTGGTTGCTTCGGCATGGACATCGCAAACGCGTAACAATACCTCGGCAGGTATGCTTGCTAGGACGCGAGATACGGCTTCAAACGGACAGTCCACCGGTCGCATAAAGACGCGACCAAGCAAACTGATCACGGCGACTGGGATTCCTTGCTGGGTATGCACGATGCAGTGATCCTTGCCGGGCGCATCTTTTGGAAAGTTGGCGGGCTTGACGATATTGGCCTCTGCAGCCAGCGTGGCTGCGATCTCCTTTTTCTTGTAGATATGATCCCCTAAGGTGATGGCATCCACTCCCGCATCGACGAGCCTGCGATACTGAGCGCACGTCAGCCCTGCACCGTCGGCAGCGTTCTCCGCATTGACGATGATCAGATCCGCTCCCAAAGCGGTGCGCATCCAGGGGACGGCGTCGCAAACCAAATTCAATCCGGCTTTGCCGACGACATCACCGACCAAAAGTATTCGTACCTGATCGGCTGGTTTATTGGGAGTAGACATAGTCCATTTATATCTTTCTAGCGTACACTTCGATGAGAGGGCCGAGATGGAGTTGGTACTCCAGGCGGTAGACGAGTTTCTTTAGCGTGACGCCGAGCGGCAATCGGCTTTCATAAGATTGATTTCTTCGCGGCGTATTTCCATGCAACACTTCTAGTCCGGCATGGCGAAGCAATCTAGAAAGCGTTGATAGTGTAAAGAAATAGAGATGGGACGACGGGACTTGATTGAGAGCTCGTTGGCGCTGCAAAATGTTCGCGCGGAATAGATCAAACAGGTCACCAAACTCATAGGGAACCTCGACAACCAGAATGCCACCCGGCCTGAGAGCTGCGGCTATCTGTTTCAGTCTCTCCAGTGGTTGATGAAGGTGTTCCAGCACGTGACTCAAATGGACGCAATCGTAAAAAGCCTCTGGCAATTTTGTGCTCTCAAGAGTTCCATGCTGGATGTCAATTTGAAACTCCGACCGAGCGAATTCAATCGCATCTGCCCCCGCTTCTAGTCCAAAGACCTGCCAACCTCGCTCTTTGGCTTGGTCCATGAATATGCCTCGGGACGCTCCGATATCCAACAGTTTTCCTTGGTTGGGTAAGTATTTCTTTAGGCGAGCAAAACGGGGTTCGTGTGTTTGTCCTGCGGTTTCTTTGGAAACTACGAACTGCTGGCCTGCACCGTCGTACGACTCTGTGTAAGCTGGGCTGGCGTAGATCGCCGCGATGTCATGCGGACTAGGCATTGGCGCCAAACGCCCCAAACCGCATTGGCGACAGCGCACCACGCCCGAAGCCTCAAACATGGGCCTGATAACACGAGTAATCGCAGGCATGTGGTACCATTCCCTGGAACCACATACGATGCATTCAAACATCTCCTCGATACCAGGTATCGTCTGAGAGGTTGTTATGTTTTTCGAATTCAAGTTCACTTGTGATGAAAGTACATTTGCTGGATGGCTAACGAGAAAGATAATCCGCGAAACCAGTCTAACGAATTTCCCAAGATTGCGATGCCTCAACGTGCATTGCTTGTGATTCATTCGATGCGCGGAGGCGGGTCAGAACGTCAGTTTAGCTACTTAGCCAACGAATTGTCTCAGCAGTTTCACACCACTCTGGTCACGCTCGATGATGCTGGAGATGACGGATATGCACTCAGCCCACGCGTTTCTCGAGTTGGTTTGGGGCTCATCGATCATCATGGCGGGCCGATTCGCGGCTCGATTGCCAATATGCGTCGCGTTTGGGCGTTGCGTCAAGAGATCCAGCGTGTTGATCCCGATATCGTGATCAGCTTTTGTGATACAAACAACATCCTTACTTTGTTGGCATGCCCCTCTTCGATACCTGTCCTGATTTCGGAGCGCAGTGATCCTCGACACCAGCGTCTCAGTCGCATGTGGGAAACACTTCGAAGTTATGCGTACCCCAAGTGCCGAGCATGCGTAGTGCAGACCGATGAGATGCGGGACTATTTCGCTGCGACGGGCTTGGTCGCCGCCGAGAAGACCACGGTGATCCCATCCGCTATCCAGATACCAAGCCACCCAAAAAACTACGCGACCTCGAAGATCGACAGCCCGAAAACACTGATCTATGTAGGACGATTATCTAAGGAAAAACGGGTGGACAGGCTTATCGACGCATGGGCTTCGTTGCGACACCATCACGAGTATTGGCAATTGAATATCGTTGGAGACGGCCCAGAACGCGAGAATCTACAAAAGCAAGCAGAATATCTAGGGTTGTCGGGCACGCTGGTTTGGTCGAAGTGGTGCGAAAACCCATGGCAGCAGCTTCGTTCATCCGATGCGTACTGTTTAGTCAGTCAGTACGAAGGGTTTCCGCAATCCATGCTTGAGGCGATGGCTTGCGGGTTGCCCGTGGCGGTTCTCAATTGCAGTCCCGCTATTGGTGAAACCATCCAACATGAAAAGAATGGATTGGTAATCGCAAACGAGTCCGAGATCGTATCGAACTTGAACAAGCTGCTTTCGGATCGACAACTCCGAGCCACTCTCGGAACAAACGCTTCCCATCGATCCAAGGACTTTTTGTGGGATAAACTGGCCGTGAAATGGCTGGATGTTATTCGCCGCTGTATGGATTAGAATGGACCGCCTGGTTGCTGAGCGTTGCTGCGTACGGAAGCAGCCAGAACCTGCTTTACCCACCGATTCGCCCGCATTCCCACCTCTCACCCTGCATGGATCATCACGTGAATAAAAAAGCACTCCTCGCGCTCATTGCCTCGAGCATTGTCTCATCAACCGCGTTCGCTCAAGATAGCGCGATCTCCAAAATCAAATGGAAGATTGAGCAATTGACGCTCGATGCCAACGAAGGGTGCGCCATTGGCGACATGAACGGTGACGGCAAACCAGACGTGGTGGCGGGACGCAATTGGTACCCTGCCCCTGATTTCAAGCCCCGCCCCCTTCGAACCATTGAAGACTGGAACGGATACGTTCAGAGTAACGGCGACTTCTTGATGGACGTCAATAACGATGGCCGGATGGATGTTGTTGCCGGTTCGTTTGTCCCGACCGAAGTCGCTTGGTTTGAGAATCCAGGAGACGAAGGGCTGCGACTTGGGCAGACTTGGAAACGGCATCTTTTCGTCGATACCAAAGCTACCGAAAACGAAGCTCAGTTGATGGAAGACATCGATAGCGATGGTGTACCAGAATGGGTCGTGAATAGCTGGAACAAAAAGAATCCTATGGTGGTTTGGCGATTCGTAAAGACAGAGCCAAATCCAGAAAGCAAAGCTGTTTACAAGCTTGAGCAAGCGACCATTGGCACCGCTGGCAACCAACACGGAATGGGAGTCGGAGATATCAACAACGATGGTCGCCGCGATGTGCTCATCGGCTCAGGATGGTACGAGCACCCTAGCGAGAACCCTTGGGGAAAACCTTGGCAGTTTCATGCGGATTGGGATATTCAAGGCAGCATCCCGATGCTGGTTCGCGATGTAGACCAAGACGGCAAGAACGACGTACTCGTCGGTGCAGGTCACGACTACGGACTCTATTGGTGGCGACAGTTGGACTCCAAGGGAGCAGACGGCCTGCAATTTGATAAGCGTGTTATCGACAAAGCATTCTCGCAGCCGCACGCACTCGCTCTGGCAGATTTCGACGGCGACGGAAAAGAAGAGCTCGTTAGCGGCAAGCGCTACTTTGCTCACAACGGTGGCGATCCAGGCGGAAAAGACATGCCAGAAATCCATGTCTACCAGTATGTTCAAGGTGAGTTCAAACGATCCACGATTGAACAAGGACACGTCGGTGTCGGTCTCCAAATCGCCACGGGCGATCTCAACGGAGACAAGCGCATGGACATCGCAGTGGCAGGCAAGAGTGGAACGTTTATCCTTTTTAACTTGCCGTAATACCGAAGGCACAAGTCAAAGCAGTAGGCACATCTCCTGCGCCGTCCATCTAGAACCCGCCAAGGACCGACCTCGCGTCGGTCTAACGCGCTTCAGGCATTCGCAAGTAGAGCTTTGCATACTGAGCCACTGCAGTGGCTAGTTGCTCTGCGATCTTCTTGCGATTTGCCTTGGTCCGATACTCGGCACCAAACTCAAGTTGAACCGCATCGATGCCGGATGCTTGGTGACTGCCGTAGGTTCGAACGATGTGCCCACCGGTGAAACCCGATTGTTCCTTGCCATCATAGGGATCGGGAAATACCGTCCAGCCTTGTTCTTTTAAGAGTCCAAAGAGACTGGATTCGCCGGTATGTGCGGAATCGCCGAACTGCTCGCGAATCCTTGATACTGTTTTCCCATTGCTGGTCCCTCGAAATACGGTATCCCTTTTGGAGCCTTGTCCGTGGATATCCAAGAGGAGCCCTGAGTGGTATTCGTTTAGTATCGATCGGCAATGTGACAACATAGAGTCATGGTATCGATCATAAACGGGCTTGGCGTCGACATCCTCGTATGCAATCTCTGGGGGACGGTTGGGATCCAAGTACTTTCTGTCGACGGAGGATATGACGGAGTAGGGCTTGCGACCCAGTTGCATTTCGATCGCTTCGATAACGTCTTTGGCTAATTCTTCGGTACCGCCGTCGCGTCCAGCAAAAAAGCCGCTCGGTCCCTTTTCCATACCGACACCCTGCCTTGGATCGACGTTGGGTATCTTGAGCAATCCGCCATGGGGCGCGGATATAAGGATCGGCAACTGCCCTTCTTCGACGATAACCATCTGTTCCAAGCTGACTGCGGTTCGTTGACCGCGGTTCGTTTCTGCACTCTTCGCGGGAGTGCTTTGTTCTTGCGAATAGGCAATGGGCACGCAAAAAAGCGCGAACCAAAGAGATGCAACGTATGTTCGTCGAACCATGTTCAATAGCACCTGCTCAAGAATGACTTGCTCGCCTCAAGCGATCCATCAACGCAACCCCAACTCCTAATTCAGGAACGCTTTGACAACATACCACGTCCGCATTGCAGCTATCTGCGTTTCGAAAGAAATCAAATAGTTTCGCTGCATATTCCTCGACCGTTCCACACACCAATACCTTGGTAAACGGGCGGATGGAAACGGGTGCATCGCATCCGATATAGAATCGCCGGATAGGCGAGTTATCGATCATCGTCTCATCGTCATCCAATCCCCGATGCGGCACGTGTACGATGGTGACTTTCGCTTTGGGTTGGTAGTGTTTGT
>CAIXME010000903.1 GCA_903920425.1 uncultured Pirellula sp.
AATACGACAATGTGCCAATTTCCCTAGCATGTTTGAGTAACAGTTCGCCCTCGTGATCACCGAATTTGTCCCATTTTTTTAAGTAACTCCCGTCATCCTTGGTAAGTTCGGACATCTGTGACTTGGCGAGAATTCGAATTTGCCCTGCCTGCGTCCAGTCCACAAACCTCAGTTTTCCTTTTGCGAGGCGTAATGCGCCGTCGGGTTCGTTGTTGGTTTTGGTCAGACCCTTCGCGAAGAAAATGGCCTTCCCATCCGGCAAGCGTGTTTGTGTGGCAATAAAGCGAATATCGTCGCCCGTGATTAAGAACGAGTTCTTGCGAGTTGATTCGGAGTGCGGAGCAGATGTATTCAGAATTGTCTGAGATGTATCACCATCCGCATCTTCCGCCCCTTCTTCACCACTGCCATCTTCTGGGTTATCTTCGGCTTTCTCTTCCGTCTCAGATTTCAACACAGCATCAATCGCCGGCCCGGCGGAAAGGAAAAAAAATTGTTGCCCGGCATGAACAATGCAACAATGTCGTTCGAGGGCCGCATAGAGATTTGTCTCCGTAAGGTTCTGCCGGTCGATTCTCGCAAAAGCCTTTTCCACATACTCATCCACACCGATTTCGACATTACCCATCTCCAAACATTCTCCTGTGAAGAAGGCGATTTGTAATCCGATGCTGCCGTCGATGGCCGGATCCGCAAGTTGCGCAAGCATCGCACGCCCACTGGCAAGTTCGTTGCCGAGGCGACGGATGTTCGCCTCAACGCTCGGTTTAATGAAAATGACAGAATCTCTGAGACTGATCTCAAACTCACCTGGGCGGGCCAAGCAAGCAGAGACAGATAGAACAGGCTGTTCCGTCAAATCCGGAGCAGTCACATCCGTGTTCGTCACTCGGATGTTGATGATTTCGGCGGGAATGTCTTTGAATTTCATTTTGACTCCTCAATAAATTCAAAGGTTAAACAATCAGGAAACGGACGCGTTCCTCGAACGGGTTTTACTGTCTTCTTGGCGAAATCGAAGACCGCTTCATATTGAGTATCATCATTGTGTTCGAAGGAGAACGGGTGGAAGAGGCGATGCGGTAGCGCTGTTTCCCTGACTTCCGCAGAAATCAGGGACTCCCAACGGCCTGTCATTGCACGTGCGAACGCGGGACGGGGCTCAGAACAATATGGGCATTTCTCGTGTTTTTGGCCGAAATAACTCATCTTACATTCGGGGCAGTCCAACGATCGGTCGGCAGCCTTCGCAAGCTCCTTTGCCCAAAAAACCATTGCGGGTCGGCGATGTGGCTCAGTTCTGCCCACTCCTAAGGTTTCTTGAAATAGGCGACGAAGTGCGGGTGTCGTCACCAATTCACGGGAAAGCACTGAAAGCGCAGCGTTGGAGCCATCTTCTTCGTCATCAATGAACGGCAGAAAGCCTGCGTATGCTTGTTCGTCCAAATCGGCGGGCACACCATCTCCTATCGGTTTGGTATCCCAGTCGCCTTCGTCATTTTCAGGTTCGAGCACTTTTCTCCCGATAAAAGGATGCCATAGGGTGAGCATTCGAAAAGCCATTACTGCAAACGCCCAGCAATCTGTGCGAGGGCGTGATGCGTCATGACCTTGAACAACTTCGGGTGCCCCATAGCGAGGTGTATAGGCCGACTTGCCTCCCTTGATTCTTTCAAAACGCAGATTGTCGGCATCAATCAGCCAAACTTCGCCTGAATCACCATCACCTATAAAAACATTCTTCAAGGAAATGTCGCCATAGACCAACCCCGCGCTATGCAAACGCGCGAGAATCGAAGCACATTTCGATAGCGCGAAAAGACGGCGGCGGGTTGAGCCGGTCTCGGCATAGTGATAGAACTCAAGTGCCTTTTGCTCGTCTGGAATTCCCACGAGCCATTCAGGAATTTCCTGTTTCCTGATTTCCACTTTTGTGAGTCCATTCATTTCGAAAACCTCGAATGGAGTCATCCCATTCAAGAGGCGCATGACATAGCCTGGTTGGTGACGTAGGATGGCGAGGGGAAGAGAAACTGGAATGCGCGGCGGCAAAGTCAGGCGACGGATGTTTTGGAAACGCTCAAACATATTGGCGTTCATGTCTGGTTTACCTGACTTATCGAGTGGCTGCTTGATCGCTAAATCGACATCCGTAGTCCGAAACACCACACCTTGTCCGCCACGGGCAAGTTCATCGCCAATATAGTGAACGTTACCGTATTCATCGATGATTCGCTGAGACGATGTCTTGCTTTTGGCTCCTATCTTGTCAGGACTATCCATTTTCCACCTCCTCCTTGTAAAGACAGGCGATTGTTTTGTCATCACTGTGTTTGGGCGTCGGCCATTTATCCAGCAGCATGCGGGCACGTCGAGATGCCGACG
>CAIXME010000904.1 GCA_903920425.1 uncultured Pirellula sp.
GACAATCCTTTGGACTGTGCCCAACGAGCGAGTGCAACATGGTTGGAAGCATCCAGCAGGTTATCACCGCGACGTCGCAAGTACTCGCGCGTAGCAGGTGATAGGGATTCGTCAGATATCTGTTCCGCAGCGATCCATTGTTTATTGATCAGGGCTTCGCCTACATACCAATGCGCTTCGTCGAGAGATTTTTTGTTCTCATTACCACGGTTAGCATCTTCGCTAATCAGAGGCTTCAGTTCCGATAAACGGTCTGTTGGTAGCCCCTTGGATTCTTTGTTGAGCACGTCGTGCAATATGCTGGTTGAGTCTTCGCATCGAGCTAAGTTAGGACAGCAGAGTCCGAGGTAAATGAAGACCATAAGGCAGACTGAAGCAAAGGATTTGTTCCTTTGAGGTGTATTACCTACAATTGGCAACATAAGAATCTTTCGAGTCGGTTATCAAAAAGAGAATAGCAATGCGATCTTACCATCTCGCTAGCAGCGATATCCGAAGCTGGGTGCGATTTATGCTCCTCAGTCTAACAGTTAGCTTATGCGGGTTCACCCCACCTTTAGAGGTTAATTGCTTTGCTCAGGACAAAGATGTTGCTGGTGCTGAGCCAGAGGACGTAAGCCCAGAGGTGCTATCCTTGAGGCAACTCATGGCGGAATACGAAAAGCATATGTCTGGACAAATCGTTTTGGTGCAGACCTACGAAAGGCTCATGACGGTCTTTCGTGAGACTGAGAACGATATTGTGCAACTTAAAAATGAGCGTATTCGGAGGGAGCTAGCGATGGAAGAAACCATGATGGCTGCTATGGTTTTTGCCAGCACGACCCCCGCCCCTACACCGGTTCCGTTCAATCAACGCAATCTGCTGACACCTCAAGCCATCGCGAACCGAAATTACAACGCGGCGCGTGGCGCGTTCATGCTGGAACTGAACAACGGTTCAGGGCAGTTGTCACAACTGAACTCAACAGAGCAGTATTCCGTGCGCCGAAGAGCTGAGGCTTTTCAAGATTATCAGCAACTCGAAATGGATTTGGCGCAATGGAATCAAAAGTGGCCGCTCTTTTTTGATCGATTTTGGCAGTTCTCAGATCCTGAGTCCAAACGGACTGCCGCCGAAAACGAAGCGATCCTAGCCGAGCTAGCGAATGCGTCAGCGGGGCATACTCCCGCGTTGATCATCAAGGGCTTGGTCGAATATCGCCTTGGACAAAGCGATCAAGCGTTGATTTCGTTGGGGCAAGCCATCAGCCAAAACACGATGCTGGATCCTATCGCCTACGCCGCGCGTGCGTTGGTCTACGAGTCTCGAGACGACGGCCCTCGGGCGCGCAAGGAAATGACGTTAGCCTTTAAAGCGGCGCCTCAAAATACCTATGTCATGTGGTTCAAAGCGAAGTGGGCTGGGGCACAAGGCGATTTTAGTACGGCCAAAAAGTTGCTAACACGCTTGGTAGATACACAACAACACGAAGTCGCATCGAGGCACTTGCTCGCGATTTTGACCGCGATGCAACCGAATCCTCTGCGGCGGGATATTGAGGCCGCAATTACCCACGCTCGGTTAGCCAGCGATTTCACGGGGGAAGAAGATTGGTTCTCGGAACTGGTTTTGGCGATGGCGCTTCAAGTTCAAAACAAAAAGAAAGAATCGTTAGAAAAGGCTGAGCACGCTCTTGAGTTGGCAGAGGACACGAACCAGGAACGATGCAAGAAAGTGATCGAATGGATCGAAAACAATGGGCCGCTGGAATGGCCCATATTGCCTGAGTGAGATCGGTGTTCGGTCCCGAGGCGATGTCGGATTGACTAGAGTCCGCACCAACAATTAAGCAGTGCCGCGTTTATCCACTTTCGAGTTCTGCACTCTCGCAATCGCAAACACGACTATTTGCTAGCGTCTGACTTGGGGGCTTTGACCAGGGGGATCCATCGCTCTTCCCGATTGCAGATCTCGGTGATGCGTAATCCGAACTTGTCGCCTACTTTGACGACTTCTCCCTCAGCAATTCGATTTCCGTCGATTTCCAGGCAGAGCGGCGTGTCGCAGGGCTTCTCGAATTGGATCATGACCCCGGGCACGAATTGCAGGATGCGTTCGACGGGCAAGTCTTGGTGGGCCAAGGTAACAGCCACATTTGCTTCGATTTTAAGTAGGCTTTTCCAAAAATCGACCCTGGCGGGGTTGTCCGTTGTGTGGAAATGCGTGGTCGTCATGCCGTTAAACCGATCCAAAAGGCGAAATTGCGATCCCGATTTGGAACTATCGACTCCATTCCAGGCTGATCTTGACCGACTCCCATCGAATTTCTTGAAAGATTCCTATAATTAGGAACTTCACCCCGTGCTGCGTTTTGACGCTGCCGATTCCTGTTCCCCATCAATCCTACATATCTATGAGCGTTGCTCTCGAGCCTCTACCCTTCCCGCCGTTCCGCGAGCTCAGCAATGAGGAACTCAACCAACGGATCGTCACTGCCAAGCAACGGCTTGGGAAAAGCTTGTTGGTCCTAGGGCACCATTACCAGCAGGACGAGGTGATCCAGCATGCGGATTTGAATGGGGATTCCTATCAGCTGAGCAAGTTAGCTGCTGAGAGTGCCGATTGCAGATCCATCGTATTTTGCGGTGTTCACTTCATGGCTGAAACCGCGGATATCTTGGCGAACCGTCCCGAAAAGTTAGCGGTACGAAACGGGGAACGCGTCGGTGTGGTATTGCCTGATATGGCCGCGGGCTGCTCGATGGCTGACATGGCGGCGATTCGCCAAGTGGAGTCCGCTTGGCGGCAATTGGGAGAAGTCATCGATACCGATGAGATAACCCCAGTGACGTATATCAACAGTGCTGCGAGTCTCAAGGCTTTCTGTGGTCGGCACGGTGGAATTGTATGCACCAGCAGCAACGCGCGAGCCGTCCTGGAATGGTCGTTTGCACAGCGAAAGCGAGTTTTCTTTTTTCCTGATCAGCATCTTGGCCGCAACACTTCGCTCAAAATGGGAATCACCAACGAGCATATGCCCATTTGGAACCCGCATGAGGAGGAACATGGTGGCAACACACAACAAGCCATCGAGGATTCTCGCGTGATTCTTTGGAAGGGGCACTGCAGTGTGCACCAAATGTTCCAGGCGGATCATGTTCATACATTTAGAAAGAAGTATCCAGGCATTCAGATTTTGGTTCACCCGGAATGTCCGCAAGAGGTCAATGACATCGCTGACATCTCAGGCTCCACCAGCAAGATCATAGAGACAGTGCGTAAAGCTCCCGCTGGTACGAAATGGGCTATTGGTACGGAGCTTCATTTGGTGAATCGCCTCAAGAAGGAACATCCGGAGCAGGAGATTCACTTTCTGTCTCCTCTGGTTTGCATGTGCGCTACCATGTACCGAATCGATTTGGCTCACCTTTGTTGGAGTCTTGAAAACTTGGTGCAAGGAACGATCGTCAACCAAATTGTGGTAAACGATGAAATTGCCACTTGGTCGCTGGTTGCGCTCGAGCGTATGCTCGCAGTTTCCAAGTGATCCAAGAGTTCCTGTCACTTCGCCTTAAGACACGCTACCACTCCCTCGCTTCGCCTACCCCTTATTTAACTGCTCACTAGATCGTAATTCTTCATGATGAAACTGCCGCTCGTATTGGTGTTTACTGCGATGACTGCTCTCTTTTGGGGCGTCTACGGAATCCTGCTTCATCAAGGTACGGAGCGGCTCGGTCATAGTTCTATCCGGGCTTTTATCGGGGTCGGTATCGCCTATTTCTTGATAGCGGTTCTCGTACCATTAGGGGTTCTCAGCAGTAAAAAAGAGAAGGGCTATTGGTCCCTTGGCGGTTCACTTTTGTCTCTCTTTGCTGGAACGGTTGGTGCGCTCGGCGCGCTGGGAGTCATCTTGGCGGTCGCATTCAAAGGACAGCCTATTTACGTGATGCCGATCGTTTTCGGTTGCGCCCCTGTTGTGAACACGCTGGTTACGTCTTGGTTGAACAAGTCCTTTTCTCAGATCAAGCCGTTGTTTATTGTCGGATTGATTTTGGTAGCCGTCGGAGCGGTTGGCGTTTTGAGGAACAAGCCCATAGGAAAGGCGATTGCAAAGCCAGAGGTAACCACCAAGGAATCCGAAAAGCCTGCTGATTCGGCCGACGCTCCAGAGAAGGCGAAACCCGAAACGCATGAAGCCGAACCGACAGCTGCAAACCCGCTTGCGATCGGTGGGGCGATCTTGCTGGCCGTCGTCTGCTGGGGTGCTTATGGACCCTTTTTGCACTTGGGACAAATGAAAATGGGTGGATCGCGTTTGCGTCCGTTTTGTTGTGTCGGTATTGCCTATTTCATTATTGCCGTCGCGGTACCCGCATTGATCGTTATGTCTACGCCGGATGACATCAAGCTCGATTGGTCTCAGATAACCTCCGGGATGATGTGGTCCATTTTTGCTGGAGCGGCTGGAGCCATCGGTGCGCTGGGGATTATTTTGGCGTTCAATTATGGTGGCAAACCCATCTTTGTCATGCCGCTGGTGTTTGGATTCGCGCCGGTCATCAACACGTTGACCAGCATGTTGATTGGCGGTTCGATATCTCAAGTTTCCAACTTGTTCATCGGCTCGATGGTATTGGGGATTGCTGGGGCGGTCACGGTTCTCGTGTTTGCTCCCAAAGCTAAACCACACGGCGCACCAGTACCCGCACCGAGTCCGGCACCTTCGACGACTGCGAGTTAGCGCTCCGGCCAGGGGGCCTTCGCCTACGCTTCTGGTTGTGATAGTGCCCATCAGAATCCATGGTTCACGCGGAGACGCGGAGACGCGGAGAAGAGTTGTGATCCAGAAAAATGAACTCTTGAATACTCTGTGGCTTGGTGTCTATGCGTGAGCCTTCTTGATCAATGCCTCTAAGCA
>CAIXME010000905.1 GCA_903920425.1 uncultured Pirellula sp.
ACGATCTTCTGTGCAGCGCAACTCAGACCAACCGCATCCCCCTGTTGTGCAGCCAAATAGGCCAAGGACGCGGCGATCTGGCGAGCATATTCGATTTTGGTAATCTGCCCCTTCGAGGCGTACGCCATCGAACCGCTGGTATCCAAAACTACGCAGCAGCGAAGGTTGGTGTCCGCCTCGAATTCTTTGACGTAATAGCGATCGGTTCTTCCGTATGCACGCCAGTCCAAACGGCGCAGATCGTCACCCGGTACATACTTTCGATATTCCGCGAATTCCACACTTGAGCCGCGATGCGGTGACGCATGCCTACCGGACACATTCCCCTGCATCGAGTGACGCGCGGTGAGAGGGACCGATGAAAGTCGCGATAGTATTTGCGGGTCGAGAAACGAGCGAGCGATTGGGATCATGAGCGATTGGTTGCTATTCCATTTCCTCAACCAAGCGTTGCACGATTTGCTTTGCGGACACACCCTCCGCTTGGGCAGCAAACGTCGTGATAATCCTATGCGTTAGCACAGGCTTCGCGACCGCTTGGATGTCTTCCATGCGAACCATGTAACTACCCAGCAAGGCCGCACGGCTTTTCGCTCCCAAAATGAGATTCTGCACGGCGCGCGGACCGGCCCCCCAGCTGACAAATGGCTTGAGCCATGCCGGTGCCGTTTCCCCTTGCGGGCGAGTCTTGCGAACCAATCGAGCTGCATACTCATAGATGTGATCGGGGACAGGCAATCGACGTACCAGCTTTTGGTGGGCAATGATTTCTTCGGCTCCCATCAACGGTTCGAGCTTCACATGATCGTCGCCCGTTGTGGTTCTAGCGATTTGGATCTCTTCTGCTTCATTGGGATAATCCAACTCGACCAGAAACATAAAGCGGTCCAATTGCGCTTCCGGCAGCGGGTACGTTCCCTCTTGCTCGACAGGGTTTTGCGTTGCCAACACCATAAACGGGCTGGCCAAATCAAACGACTTACCAAGAACCGTTACTCGCTGCTCCTGCATCGCTTCCAACAGTGCCGCTTGTGTTTTTGGCGGAGCACGGTTGATTTCGTCAGCCAAAATGATGTTCGAAAATATGGGGCCTTTGATGAACTGAAACTCGCGTCGTCCTTCGTTGGTCTCTTGAAGGATGTCGGTTCCGGTGATGTCCATCGGCATCAAGTCCGGAGTGAATTGAATACGGCTAAAACCAAGAGACATCGTCTCAGCGATTTTGCTGACCAATAGAGTTTTGGCCAACCCTGGCACACCCATCAATAACGCATGTCGACGAGCAAACAAACATATCGCCAACTGCTCGACCACCGCCTTCTGCCCAACAATCACCTTGCCAAGTTCGGCCGCAAACCGAAAGTACGATGTCCTCAAGTTATCGATCGCTTGCACATCTTGGTCGGTCAAGGAAACTGTCGATGGGACGCCGGACGTGGCGGTTGGATTCATAACGGATCGCTCTCAGAAGGAAACTGTCGTATTTGTTACCCTCTGGTTTAGACCAACCGTTAACCCATTGCAAGTGCCCATACGCCACTACGTCCAATTAGTTGGGCATGGATTTGCAAGAAACAACTGAAATGGCGGGCGAAAACTCCTCGGCCGAGTTCTCGCCCAACAGGCTCAACGTCCGCTCAATTCCAATCCGGGGATTCCATTAGCCCCGTGACTCCTGTGGCTGACCTGATTATGCCGTTCCCCACAGCTTGGATACCGCGCAACCACATGGTCTCCTCTGGCGAAAAGACGAGTTCGGGAATGGCCGGCAAAACGTGCCAATCCCCTTGGACGATTTCTTTCTCAAGCTGCGACGCCTGCCAAAATGCGTGCCCAACGAAGAGGCGACAGTGGTCTGGAGTCACCAATGCCAATTTTTTCAAAGTCTCCGATTGGGCAGACAGATATACCCCCTGGCTGTTACCACCCTCAGCCAACTGCTCATTGTCGTGGATCGCCAAAACGGGTCCATTTTGAGGGCCGCCAAAATTGAAATGCGACACGCTGTTGGTTGGCTTTTCGGAGCCCTCAAGCAGTTGTTCCCAGAGCGGTGCTGTATCGACGGATAACGGCCTGTTCAGCATGATTCCGATGGTTCGCTCTGGACTATGCTCCACAATAATGCATACCGAACGAGCAAAAACCGGATCCGTCACACTTGGAGATGCAACGGTCAAGTAACCAGCCAACGAAACGCGATGCGACCCCGCATCCGTATCTTCCGAATTTGGTATACGATTCATGTCCTGATGAGCCACCTAAAAAAAGCAACCAATCGATCGATATCTGCAACCGCTCGCCTGTTATTAAAACAAGTGATACGATTGCCACAATGACAAACAGACTCTATCCCTCAAGCAAAAACGATGCCGAACCGAGACCATAAACTTAGCATTCACCACTTACGCCGAAACTATTCTTACGGCTCTCTCGTTCACAGCGATTTGCCAAAAGAGCCGATGCCTTTGTTTCAAGAATGGTTCGCGCATCTTCAAGAATCGGAATTGCCCGAGTGGTTTGAAACCAACGCTATGACGCTGTCCACAACCGACGGACAAGGCCGAGTTTCGAGCCGGATTGTATTGCTAAAGCAACTGGAGCCCGACGGGTTTGTTTTCTTTACCAACTACGATTCCGCCAAAGGGGCTGACATTGCCACGAACTCCTACGTTGCGATCCACTTCTTCTGGCCAGCATTCGATCGGCAAGTGCGGATTGAAGGTCACGCTTTCAAAACGACTACAGCTGTATCGGACCAGTACTTTGCTTCTCGGCCGAGATCAAGCCAGCTGGGCGCAGCCGCTTCGCCTCAATCGCAAGTAATCCAAAACGAGTCCGAGCTGGAACGGGTGATCGAGGAATTGGATAAACGGTACGAGGGGCAACCTGTTCCTCGACCTGCTCATTGGGGTGGTTACAAAGTTGTTCCTCAAATCGTGGAATTCTGGCAAGGTAAGCCCTCGCGGTTGCACGATCGGTATCGCTATCGATTGAACGAATCGGACCGATCGTGGACGTTGGAACGACTGGCCCCTTGAGGAAGTCCTCAAGCCCTTGACTATTGAACCATTCAGGTTGTTCGCGAAGCTCGGCTGATGGATTCCCTGCGCGTTAGGCAATATGCGGAATCAAAAATTGGCACGATATTCATCTGACGTTTGCGCATCCTTCTTCATTGCGGACAACAATCGCCACCATTCCCCAGGTGTCGCGATCGACCAAGATAGTAGGCAAGCTACGTACCGCCGTCCGCTAAGTTACTTTTGACGAAGCGGCAGAAGGACGGCTCACGCATTGTGCCTACTAATTCAACTTTTTTCGGGCGCATCACGGGAGGTTAGTCGGACCTTTCCTTTCGCTTTGAAATTGAGGAGTGTAGTTGGATGCGGCATAGATTGATCAAGCGCGATGCGTTTACGTTGGTTGAGCTGTTGGTTGTGATCGCTATCATCGGTGTGTTGGTTGGGTTGCTGCTTCCTGCAGTACAGGCTGCTCGCGAAGCAGCACGCCGCATGCAATGCTCGAACAACGTCAAGCAAATGAGCTTGGCTGCCCTGAACTTTGAAAGCGCATACAAAAAGCTCCCGGAGGGACCATTCGATGGCCATCCGCAAGCGGTGAACGGCTCGGGTACTCCAAACCCATCGGGTTACAGTTATGCCTCCGGTGCAACCTGCTGTCGTGCTGCGAACAAAGACGGCTGGAGTGTCCAGTACAAGATATTGCCGTACATCGAACAAGGAAACGTTTACAGTCTCGGAAAGTCCGTTGCTCCGATTTGGGTCGGGGGAACATCAGGAGCTCCCGCTCCTGGTACAGGGGAAGATGAAGTTGCGAGATCACTGATCCCGACCTATTACTGCCCCAGTCGACGCGAGCCGACAGGCTACGGTTCGAAGTTCGGTCGCACGGACTACGCTGGGTGCGCAGGCTTCTTTCATGGTGGCGCCGACTCGACCATCAATTACATTCCACCCGCTCCGCTCGGTGCTCCAGCACAACCACTTCGCACAACCGCCAACGGTGGCCTGACGCCAGGTCGTCAAGGAGCAATCATATGGCCCGGAACTGGGAAAAAACGCAGACTGGCTGACATCACCGACGGAACAGCCGTAAGCATTCTTTTCTCTGAAAAATCATTGCATCCGTCCCAACGCGGAATCGACGGAGGCGACAACGAAAGATGGAACAACGCTGGTTGGGATGAATGCGTCATTCGCTTTCACTTTCCTCCACGTCCAGACATGAAAACACATTTTGTAGGACCTCCAGGTGGTCCAAACTGGAACCGCTACTTCGGCTCGGCGCACCCAGGTGGGCTCAACGCTGGTATGGTCGATGGTTCAGTGCGTTTCTTTTCATTCAACGTGGATGCTAACCTTTGGCGTCTATATTGCGTGATCGATGATGGCGAAGTAATCAATGGAGATGATTGATGCAGTTTCTTAGTCGTTTCGGTGTCCCATACCTTGTCTTGACCGCCTTGCTGTGCGCATTCTGCGGATGCGGTAGCACGCAGCCCGAACCCGATGCCAAAGCACTCGAAGAGGAAGCGGCAAGGCTGGATCAGCAGGTTTCTGCTGGTGAAGAGGGACTGTGATCTTTTTGCCCCAGGCTCGTTACTTGCCAACCGCCGTTCAAGACGTTTGGCAACGGGCACCACTCCTGCAAAGGCGCTTTGAAAAATTTCATTAGGACATACCCGGTTGCGATCGCTCGCGTTGCTGCTCACATCGACTTTCGTTTGCACGATGAATGGTTGCAACCCCTCGAGTGTTGACCAATATGAACCACCTCAAGTCTTGATTCCGTCTCCCGATTTGCCAGGCGCGCCCAAGATTCCGAAACTTGCGATCCTGCGTCCCTTTTGCGAAACCTCGCTTGGAAATATCAATGCAGGTTCCGCGTTTGCAACCGCTTTCGTCGCAGAAATCGAAGGCCACTCGCCTGTGGTTTTGACCGTGATGAGTCTGTTATCCAAAGCAAACGGTTTGTCTCGCGATGCATCGCCCAGCGAATTGAACAGCATCATTTCTGGGGTATCGTTCGGCTCCGCGTTCGGCGAAATGGACAGTGTATTGTTGGCTGAAAAAGCACTCGACCTGTACGATCAAGACAAAGAAGCAACAGACTCAGACGACTTGCTCGCCGTAGCCCTGCCCGACACCGCGACACGCCGTGTTGGAACACTACCTCTAGCCAAATCACAGCCAGCCATTGGCTCCAAGATCTGGTTATCAGCCGCATTGACCATCGGCGCCCCACCAAGCCAGCGACAGCACGTTGCCATCGTCAAAGGAGAAGATGAGAAAGGGAACATGACCTATACCTTCGAGAACTTGGAAATCTCGTTCGAAGGAACTCCAGGTGCACCTATGTTGAACGAAGAAGGCGCCGTGGTCGCGGTACATTTGTTCGGAGAAAAAGAAGGTGGGGAATTGATCGGCCATGGTAATCCGACTTCGAAGTTCCTGCCGGATCTGAAAAGCGCGATCGAGCGCAAACCTTAACCCGAACTCGTTCGAAGAACAGCGAGCCAAAGCAAGCCGCATGGCATGCTAGGAACGCAACTCCGCTTGGGTAAAGCAACCGCACGATCCGATCGCTTGCCACTCCGCGATGCATTGCGTTAAATTCATTCGCACCATACGTTCTCGCCGCCCATGCGAACAGACACTGCAAACGCCGAGCAATTCGTCCCAGTCCCAAACGTCTGCTGTCACCACACAGGAACTCCCCTTTGCCAATCGAAGGCATTCCTCTAAGACGCGCTCCAACTGCCATGCCTGCGGCGGCTCCCAGTCCCCGCTTTTCTGGATCTGCTCAAGCCAGCCAGGGCCAGGGCGAACAGGTATGATACTGCAATGCCCTGAATGGTTTTGGAGAGCAAAGCGAAACGTATCCTGGCAAGATGCGATCGCATCCTCAGGAGTCGTTCCTGGTGGCTGCAGCAGAATAAAGGAGCGTATCCCAACCTGATTCGCTCGCAGGAACTCGCAACTCTCGCTGTAGTCACACAGGCTCATCTTTTTGTTTAGAAGACTCATCGAGACAGGGTTGGTCGTCTCTAGCCCCATCGCTACTTCTAAATCCCCCTCGAGCATCTTGTCGAAACGCAGAAGCTCGCTTTGGACCGATGAATTCAAGAGCAATCGCGGGTGATTCTCTACAATTACCTTTTGATAAGGACTGCAAAGGCGAGCGATCGGTTCCAAGTCTACAGTGGGTATGCTACGAGGGTCAAAGAAATTGGATGCGTTGTACAGCTTGATCCAATCGCAATCGCCACGTGCATCCAATATCGTCCTGGCATGCTCGAGCTGCTGCGGGATACTACCGATGGCTGTTTCAGAATCCAGCGTATAT
>CAIXME010000906.1 GCA_903920425.1 uncultured Pirellula sp.
AACCACCTCACCATCCAGTTTGCAACCGCCGATGCAAGTTGTGCGCTGGAAGTCATCAATGCTTGGATGCCGTGTTCGGAGGAAGACCTTGAAAATCGAACGATGCGATTTCAAACGCAGGTTCGATTGATGGGCGTACTAGGCTCGCTGACATGCAGTTCGTCGCAAGGTGGGCCCAGCACGCCTCATGGTGTCATCGAGGTCGGTGAATTTCTAGAGTGGAAAGCATCGAACGTATCCGACAAGCAAAAGTTGAGCGAAGTTCCCTGGTGGTTGCAATCGAGTTTCGAGCGAGCCATCGACCAGTTGGCTGCCTCCGATATGCAACGTGCGCTCTCTGGAATTGAGCCAGCAAAACTAGACGCTGAACTGGCAAGCTTGATCTCGCATCGTCGAAGTGAAACAGCCGCTTTGGCCGCAAGAACCCGAATGATGCTGGGGCAGTATGACGGGATCTTTCAAAGCAACGGCCTGTTGAATCGAAAGGAAATGCATGCGCATTGGACATCGATCCTTTCCCAGATCCCGCAATCGCTCTGTCGCACCGATCACCGCAAGAATTTTCTAGAATCGCTTAGGACGGATGCCGCAGAACGCGAATCGGCACTTTTTGCGTTGCTCATTCCACGATCTCAGTCCCAGTTGATTGATGGTGCGGATAAGTTGCTAGTAGAATCACTGGCAAGCCAGTCTTTGGAAGAACGCGTTCTCGCCATCTTTCAATTAACGAAGATAACCGGAAAATCTCTTGGATACCAACCGGATCGAAACAACGTTGAAGCTATGCAACAATGGCAAAAGCTATTGAGCAAAGCGGAAATTAGATACCCCGAATCTAAAACCCCTTCCACGGACAAGAACTGATGATTTCGCCCGACTCCTCACTTGGTTCGACGCTACGCTTGGTCATGATCGGACTGGTCTTTTTAATTTGCCGAAACTCACTTGCGCAGGAGGCTCCAATGCGAGTGATGACATTGCCTGCAGGCGGCCTCCCTGAAGGTGTTGTGATAGCGATGCCAAACGGCGAGCAACCGACACCTCCTGCCGAGGCTTCTGGAGAAAAGAAGCCAGAGCCAAAGAAGGAGGACGGAAAGGAAGGCGAGAAACCTGCAGCGCCCTCTGATTCCATTAAGCGAAAAAGTGAACCTCCCGAGGCGCCCAACAAACGGGAATTCGATATCAAGCCTGACGAATCAGGAATGTTGCAGTTTCAATTTCGAAACCAATCATGGCCTGACTTGATGAAATGGCTTGCTGAGGTTTCTGAGATGTCCTTGGATTGGCAAGAACTCCCAAGCGATTATCTCAATCTGGCAACGCAAAGGAAACATACTCTCGAGCAGGCGCGAGATCTGTTCAACCGTCATTTGCTCGCTCGTGGATACACGATGCTCGAATTTGACGGGACTATCCAAGTTTTGAAAACCAAGGGCATCAATGCAGCTTTGGTTCCGAAAGTCGATGCACCGGAACTCGCGTCGCTTCCGCCGAACCGATTCGTAAGGACTTCTTTTTCGCTGGATACTCTCATTGCTGCGGATGTAGTTGCCGAGCTGGAACCACTGATTAGTTCCAACGGGTCACTGAAAGCCCTATCTGCTACGAATCGCTTGGAAGCGATGGATACTGCTGCCAATCTGCGTGAATTACAACGCATCCTCAGTGAGGAGCAATCGCAAACCGCCCAAGATGGACTGGCAAAGGAGTTCGAACTCGAACATGTTCGTGCGACCGACGTCCGCGAACAATTGTTGCAGTTTCTCGGTATCGAGACCAAGAAGAAAGCACCATCAACCCCCGAGCAGCAGATGATGGAGATGCAGCAACAGCAGATGATGATGCAGCAACAACAGCAACAGCAACAACAAGGAGGTGCACCTGCGTCCAACAAAAAAACAAAGAACGAAACGTTTATCGTTGCGAACATTCGCCGCAATAGCGTTATTGTTCACGCCGCGCCTGACAAGATGGCGATCATTTCCGCTTTTGTACGACGCGTCGATGTGCCGAATGAAAACGCCGACAATTTTCAAACACTGCAGAGCAGAACGCAGGTGTACCGCCTCACGTCTCTCGACCCCAAGCAATTGGTTTCATCCCTGGCTGCCATGGACGCACTTGAGCCAACGACGCGGCTCGAAGTAGACGAAAAGAACAAAGCGATTATCGCTTACGCGTCCATTTATGATCATCTAGTGATCCAAAAGCTGATTGAACGTCTGGACGGGTCGGCTCGCGATGTCGATGTCATCCAACTTCGACGCTTGAGAGCCGAAGATGTCGTTGGAACAATCAAATTCCTCATGGCGCCAGAAGAGAAGAAAGATGACAACTCACGACGCCGAAATATGTTCTTTTACGATCCCTTTGGAAGTAGCGAAAAGAAGGATGACAACAAAGACGGATTTCGCGTCGCAGCGAACTCCCAAGACAATCAGGTTCTCATCTGGGCAAACGATACTGAGCGCGAAGATGTGCGCAAGCTTTTGATCAAACTCGGTGAAATCATGCCAGAAGGCAGTAACACCAGTCGAGTTCGCGTTATTGACGCCAATCGATCCAGCGATACCAAGGAATACTTAAAACGGTTACAAGAAGCATGGAAGCGCGTATCCCCGACTCCGCTTGTATTGCCCAGTGACGACCAATTTGAACCACCCGATTCCAAGCGAGTACCGTCGGATGACAAAGACTCGGAGAACTCGGATGAATCATCGGAGGAGAAACCACGCAAGAACCAACCGAAAGGCTTTGGCGTTGGACCTGAAATTTCCTCGTTGATGCATGCGGAAAAGATCACGAATATCCCGGCTGGAAAATTGTCCTCAATCGATCCGAATCAGCCACCCGATCAAGCATCGGATCAGCCGTCAACTCAGTCGATTACAAAGTCGGATACGAATTCGGAAACACAGCAGTCCAGCGACAAGGCAACTCCGCCAAAAATTGAAATCACGTTTGATCCTCGAGGCAACTTGGTTCTGCGCGGAGACGACCCGGAAGTGCTCTCCAAGCTGGAGCAGCTTATGCTGGAGAACGCGCCTCCCCAACGGAGTTACGAAGTCTACAAAATAAAGCATGCTGGTCCTAGTTTCATTAAATGGAACCTTGAAGACTATTTCAAGGAAGACAAAAAGAAGAATGACAACGACGCAGTCTTTCGTTGGATCTTTGATATGGATCCACCAGAAAAGAAATCGGATGATCCGCAGCTCGGGAAAAAACGAAAACTCAGATTCCTTTCCGATACACCAACGAATTCGTTGATCGTGATCGGAGCGGACGATGCCCAATTGAAAACGATTGAAGATCTTATCCGTCTCTGGGACGTTCCGGTAAAGACCAACAAGAAGAACCTTCGGTATTCAAGGCTATTGCAAGTTGAATACTCCAAGGCCGAAGTCATTGTGGATGCGATCAAAGATGCGTACCGAGATTTGCTCAGCACAAATGACAAAGCGTTCACCAAAGAGCGCGAAGGCGGAGGAGGTGAGGGCAATGGAAAAGAACCGAAGCGCAGCCAAGATTCCGATGCCATTCAAGACGGCGCAATGAGCTATAGTTTTTCCGGTCGACTGTCATTGGGCGTCGACAAGGTTACGAATTCGATTATCGTTTCCGCTGAAGGAGAGGACTTGCTGAACTTGGTTTGCGAAATGATTGGCGAGCTGGATAAGGCAGCTATGCCAACGGGCGCTGTGGAAATCATTAAGCTGGATGCTGCGAACGGCCAAGTGATGGAGAAAGCCTTGCGAGCCTGGTCCAAAGCAAATGGTGTCCAGCCAATTCAAGATCCAAATCAACAGCAACCGCCGCAGGCCAATCCCGGCCAAGAACTCAATCAAAACCCCAATAATTCCAAACGCGGAAATAGACAAAGACAATGACCCACCAGCCAGACGCTGCTTTCAATCCTGCACTCCCTCTCCTCGGACAGAACGCATTAGTGACGGGTGCCGCGCGGGGCATCGGCGCGGGTATCGCCAAAGCGTTGGCTGCTGCAGGAGCCAACGTTGTCGTAAACGACATTCGTGATCCAAAGGAAACGGTGGATGCATGTCTTGCGACAGGGCGTAAAGCTATGTCGGCAGTGGTCGATATTTCCAATCAAAAGCTGGTAGAAGAAATGGTGGAACGAGCTGAATCCGAGCTTGGACCCATCAGCATTCTGGTTTCCAATGCCGCCTACAGCGATCGGGAACTTTTCTATTTGGCCAACATGGAAGGATTCGAAAAGACAATCGCTGTATGCATGTGGGGGCCTTTTTACTTGGCTCGCGCCATTGCAAACCGCATGATTGCGAGAGCAAAGCCCATCGATCAAGTTCCTGGCACGCAAGGCAATATGGTATTTGTCAGCTCGCCACATGCGTACAAGGCGATACCTGGCGCGATGGCGTACAACATGGGAAAAGCAGCCCTAGACCAAATGGCCCGAACAGCCGCCGTCGAACTCTCTGAGTATCGGGTCCGCGTCAATCTCATCCATCCCGGCTGGACCGATACTCCCGGTGAACGCAAATTCTTTTTTGAAGATGAATTGGCCGAGCATGGCTCGAAATTGCCTTGGGGCAGGCTGGCCTCGCCCGATGATATTGCGCATGGTGTCGTCTTTTTGCTCGACCCTCGCAGCGATTATATTACCGGCGCGACCTTGTCTATCGATGGCGGTATTGTCTTGCCCTACCAAGAGATGTTTCGAATCCGAAATCGCCCCTAGCTCAATCGTTGGTTGAGATACAACTCTTCGATTGATTGAATCGTATCGCATTCGTTTGCCGACTTGTCGGCACGAATCATCGCGATTTTGGGATCTCGCAAACTCAGCTTACCTGAGCCTGCGTCGTGTATGATCCCTTCAAATTTTACCGTGACAACGATCTGTGGAGTAAACTCCCATCCAGGACGTGTCCCGCTTGCACTTTGTCGCTCGAATTTTCGACCGGTCAGCAAGCCCCTTTGCATCACGTCTGTCTGAATCTGCCGGTCGCGCACGACATCGAGTCCGGCGACATCTCCAACCATCTCAAAACCGCTCCCTTGCCTGGCTGATATCACATACGATCCGAACA
>CAIXME010000907.1 GCA_903920425.1 uncultured Pirellula sp.
AAACGCCGAGCGATTCATTTGACGCTAACAGGCCATTGCACCTAGCGATTCACCGGAACTTTCACAAGTTCCGCTACGTGTTGATTTGTCCCTATTAATACAATTTCAGACGGGCATAGAGTCCTTGAGAACGCCTACCATATGCTTCTGCTTCTGCTGCACGAATTCACGTGCTTTAGCCGATTTGGCCTTCGATGCTTCGGCGTCTTTTGCCATAGCTAAAACTGCACTGGGCATCGCTTTTATGTCCTCTTCGTTGTCGAAATCGAAAAGCCAATCGCCAAGCCCGATATCTCTCCACATTATACCCTTGCTGGTCTGCTCGCTCCAACGGCATACCATTGCTGGGATGCCATTGCCTATACACATGATTGGTGAATGCATTTCGTGGCCGAAAAGGCCAGAGCTGCGACGATAGGTACTTAAGGCTTCGCCTGTTAGCCAGTATTCCTTTCGCCAGACACATCGAGCTCGTACATTCTCTGGTAGCTTGTCGAAGAGCATCTCTTTGTTGATCGCCATCTGCGTTTGATCTTCCGGGCAGAGCAGAATCTTGAGATCGGTGTTGTTGACGACAGCAGTGATTGCATCTCGAAGCGGTTTGCAGTCATGTTCCCTCATGGCTTCGTTGCGAGCGTGTTTTGTGCTATCCATCGCGGTACGCTTCTCTGGAATTGTCCAATAGGGAGTGTATCGATATCTCGCAATGCAGCAAAGGAATTTGCCTGTCTCAAGTCCATTGGCATCGAGGAAAGTTTGCGCTTTGGCTTCATCGCTCAAGTCCGTGGCGAAAGCGCCATCGGGGCCAAATTCGAGGATGGGGCATTTGCAACCTTTGGCTTTTGCCAGTTCCAATGACACGGAGTCTCGAAAGAACACAAACTTGGCACCGCTTAGAACGTTGATGGTCTTTAGTAGGTTTTCATCCGAAGAAGGCTTCGTCGCAGTGGCGCCGGTTGAAGAAAAGGTTATGCCAAAGACACCGTATGGTTTTCCGGTTTCTTTGCTCCAACGCAGTACGTCCGTTTCCGCTACCAACGAAGGGCCTGAGCCATGCAAAAGAAAATCGCATTGGTCAAAAGCTTGCTTTATGTTTTCTTCTCCCTGAACGATTCTTAACTTGGGAAATCGATTTTTTAACATCGCTTCCACACCGTTGCCCACGTTGCTGGGCCACAACCACACTTCGGCTTCGGGAAAATATTTTTCCAAAATCGCAATCACGCCTGGCGTATGCGCGATGTCTCCTATGTTCACTGTCTGCCACGACGAACGGAGCAACAATCGCGGCGCTCGCTGCTTCGATCCGAATGCAGACGAAGGGACCAAGGTAGCGATGACCGAAGCTTTCAAGATATCCCGACGTAGCATATTGGCTTTCCTTGGTCAGTACAAATTGGGGGGCTATCGATAGGTGAATGGTAATGAGCTCTAAGAAGACGGTGTATTAGAATAGTCGAATTACGACGCAGCAAGACGTGTGTATAGCTACGTACGAACACCGCGAAACCGGTGTCTTGGGTTTGCAGGTGCTTGTTGGGGGAAATTGGTTCACAGATTGCGCTTGCCGAGCTCTGGGCTTAGTACCAAGCGACACATATCTTTATGCAAGGCTTGTCTGGGGTGTGGCAACGGTCCCTTCGCATCGATATGCTAAAAGCATCTCTGATTGGATTTCGTGTCGCATCTCTTATTTGTGATGGAACTATCATGCTGAAATTTGTTTTCCCGCTCATTCTGTTTGCGATCGCTACGGTGTTGATCATCCCTCTTGATTCCCATGAACTGCAAGCGTCGCGTTCGGATGGTTCTGGGATACGGAT
This sequence comes from uncultured Pirellula sp., assembly GCA_903920425.1. Taxonomy (GTDB): domain Bacteria; phylum Planctomycetota; class Planctomycetia; order Pirellulales; family Pirellulaceae; genus JBKCUI01. The sequence continues at coordinate 1,824 of CAIXME010000907.1, forward strand.
TGCACTGGATGGCGATTGCACTGTGTCGCTCGTTGAAATGCAGGCGTACGTTAAAGGGGACAAGAAATTCGAGAGTACGTATCGTGGTTTGAGATACCAGTTTCTGAGCGAGGAAGAAAAAACGGTTTTTGATGCATGCCCAGAGATGTTCGCCGTGGCGTTCAAGGGTGTTGATATCGTCGCGACTTATGGACTCGATGGGCCACTTGATGCAAAAGAAGTTACGTATGGTGTTGGGCGAAATACCCATCGATTTGAAGACAAGATATACCACTTCGCTAGTGAGAAGAACTTTCGGCTATTCGTAAAGCAACCAAGTGAATACATTGCGAGAGCGAAACAAGCCCTTTACCTTGACGCCGAGAGAAAACGAGGCAAGTCCATGTCCGAGCTGTATCCAGTGCAGTAGAGGGTTCGATAGTTCTGCATCGGATACGATGGCAGCGTCGTGTATAGCTTGCGGTCCAAAATGTGATTGGTTGTTCATCCTGAATACACTTGGGAGAGTTCCATGAGTAAGTCGAACCACTTGCTCAGTTTCGTGTCGAATGGGCAAGGTAACATGATCACGATTCATGCCGATTTGGCGGGTGTAGATTTGCTGATCGCTGAGCTCGTTGGCCTTCGTGATCTGCTGAAGATTGGCGAATGCCCCCACACGCATTTGCATTCGATGGAAGAGGCTGGTGGGCATCTCAGTGTTGCTAAACTGCAGGACCAGCCGGAGGAGGTAAACCACGTCCATCATGTTAAAATGTATGGTTGGAATGAACAATGGAAGTCTCGCCATGGACTCGTAGAGTGACGCAACAAGAACCGGTCCACGCGTTGGATCCGTCGCCGATAGCGATGTGGGCTCATATCTACCGGAGTGATTGGCTTTAGCGCAGCGAATGGAAAAGTAAAATTATGTTAACTCCCTTAGGTACTATCATCATTTACTCGCGTGACATGGAGCGAGCAGCGACGTTCTACCATCGACACTTTGGTTTCGAGACAACGGGTGAGGTGGTAGAGGGCTTGATCGAGTTGCGTTCCACAGCAGGAGGGGCTGGAATACTGATTCATAAGGCTGCGAAGTCGGTGAAATTAGGGCAAGTGGTCGTGAAGCTTAGTTTCCATGTGCAAGATATCCCTGCGTTCATCGCAAAGGCTGCCTCCGAAGGGTTATCCTTTGGAACAATCCATAAAGCTGATGGATATGAGTTTGCCAATGCAAAAGATCCCGATGGAAATTCCATCAGCATTTCAAGTAGGGCTTTTCGGGCCTCCAGTGCCATGTCGGATTGAGTCCGATATTCCTGGGTTTATTGGCTTCGATGCAAAACAGTAGCCGCGCATGCGGCTATTGTTTCTCGAGGTATTCCCAAGGCATGGGTGGGCTCTTTCGGATCAAACCGATAGGGCCGGTGCTGCTTCTGGGCTATCGGCGCCGCGAGACACCGATTCCCAAGTTGTGAATTCCAGTCTTAGTTCATCGAGTTTGGATAACGCTCCGTCGTAGGCATCGTTACCCAGCAGCAATCGGTGCGGAGGGTTTGGGGACTCGACAGCTTGCACGATAGCTTGGGCCGCAAGGACAGGATCGCCAGCTTGGTGTCCGGAGACTTTGCGCAACGATTGAATATTCTTGTCCGCTGTTTCTGCATAGTCGTCGATCTGGCGTTTGGTTTCGTTGGCAGATCGCCCCGCCCAATCGGTTCGAAATCCGCTCGGTTCGACCAGCATGACGCGGATTCCCAGCGGCTCTACCTCTTGCCATAGCGCTTCCGACATCCCTTCAACTGCAAATTTGGTTGCGTTGTAATATCCGAGTGCCGGGAAAGAACGAAGTCCGCCAATGGAGGAGAGATTGACGATGAATCCTTTGCGTCGCTTTCGCATACCAGGCAATACCACATGGATCATGCGACAAAGACCAAATACATTCACCTCGAACATACGGCGTACGTCCGCTTCGTCGCTCTCCTCGATCGCGGCGAAGTATCCAATGCCTGCATTGTTCACTAGGACGTCGATACCTCCAAAGTGTTCCTCTGCTCTTCTCACTGCTTCTTCTGCCTGTGCTCTATCGGTCACATCCAACGTGAGGACCAACGCATCGCCAGCCTCAGCCAAGTCCTGAACGTCTTCACGTTCTCGCGACGTAACGACCACGCGATACCCAAGTTCGAGAACATGCTTTGCTATCTGTCGTCCAAATCCGCTGGAGCATCCCGTGATGAACCATACTGGCTTGGTGGATTGACGGTTGGGTGGTGTGGGTTTCATTCTGATTTACTTTCGCTTATTGATGATGGTTTCGCTATGGTCACCAACAAGTGCATTTCGTGGGCCACAAACGCGATTCGCGGAGAATTACTCGGTGGATGCAAAGTTCGTTTTCTCATTCATCGCTACGCGGAGAGATAGGATCTCACTTGAATCGGTTCAACAAAGTGTTAAGAAAGGCGACAATCAGCCCTTTGGCAGGCTCCTTACCAAATAATATGCCTTGGATTGTCCCGGCTAATGGTGAGAGAGCGATGAGGCTATTTGTTGCGGCACGATCAGACGGTGCCACGCTCATTGATCAGCACGACCTTTCCGTGATCAACACCCGTTTCAACGCGTCTATGGGCTTCTGCCGCGTTTCCAAATGAGTAAGTGCTATCGATCGAAACTTTGATCTTTCCGGCTTCGTACAGTCGGATGAGCTCTCGCAGGTCATCTCCCGATGGGATGGCCAGCATGATTTGACCGGATTTGGAGAGAGGCCAAGTTAGGATAGTCATTAGAATGCCTTTCACGCTAGGCTCTGTAGATATGAAATGGCCTCCTTCTTTCAACACAGATCGTGATTCGAGATAATGAGCCTTTCCGGAGACATCAAAAATGATGTCCCATCTTTCTGTTGACTTTGTAAAGTCATCTTTGTCGTAGTCGTAAAAGTGGTCTGCACCGAGTGACAGGCAAAATGCACGATTGCGATGGCTTGCAATGGCGTCCACATGGCAGCCAAACGACTTCGCGATTTGCACTGCGAACATTCCGACACCACCGCTGGCGCCGTTGATAAGGACGGATTGGCCGCTCTTTATCTTGCCGTGGTCTCGCAGCGACTGCAATGCGGTGGTACCGGCCAACGGAATCGCCGCTGCGTCCACCATCGACATGGAGTCTGGGATCTTTGCCGCTGCTTCGTCAGAGCATACACAATAATCCGCTAAAGCTCCGCC
>CAIXME010000908.1 GCA_903920425.1 uncultured Pirellula sp.
AATCGCATAGCGTCTTTGAGTCTGAAGTCTGACCCCTGAAGTCTGAAGCCTGCCCTCTCTCCCTTCCATTGCGGCGAAGCAACGCAATTGGCCCCCGATGGGCTTGTTCCCATCGGAGCCTACGGTTCGCGAGCTAGAGCAGGCTCGAGTCCGTAAGATGAACAGACCCCGACGGGCTTGTCCCGTCCGGTGAATCAGGTTCCTAGCTACGCTAACCTGAGGCTCGAGATTTCTATTTAGCCTGCTAGCCTTACGCTCCAGTCGGACAAGCCGACTGGGGGCGGAAACGCCGGTCCATGGGTTCACACCCATGGCTACCACATGCCACCCCGTTCGGAGTTCAAGACCCAATCCGATGGGACGTGCGGTTGTGGCCAGCGTCACTTTGCAGCGGCATTTTTTTTGAGCAGTTCCAAATGGATTTTGGCGACATCGTTCATGTAGCCATCGACATCCAACTCGACGCATTTCGTTAGCCATTCCAAAGCCTTCGCTTTGTCGCCGAGTGCGTCAAAATAGAGTCCGATGTAGAGGTAACCGTAGAATTGGGACAATACCTTTCCCCGTTGGCCTGCTCCACCTTTTTCTGCAGCTGCAATCACCGCGTCGGGCGTTATTTTCCCTTGAATCAATTGCTGCACTTGCATCAATGGTGTTCTGCTATCGAATCCAGCCAATAACACGTCCTTCTGTGCAGCTTCGACGCCGACAAGTTTTACGTTGCACAGAAAATGCCAGAATGCATTTTCCACGTCGTTTGGATTCACGGTGCGATGCACGTCGAATTGTTCGAGTCCTTCTTGATATTTGTTTACGTAATAGAGTGCGATGCCGCGTTGCCAGAGGTAAGGTTTGCTCGATGGACTTAGTTCGATGGATTTGTCAAAATCCTCGATCGATTCGATGATCTTGCCGCTGCGAAATTTCACAGAGCCACGCAATGTGTAGAGTTGCGCGCTGGTGGGAGCTTTGAGGATTGCGGCATCCATCTCTCGCAAAGCATCGTCAGGTCTTCCATCGGCGAGAGCCTGTTCTACGCGCTGACTCCATCCATCGATGCCTGGTTCTTGACCCACCAGCGGTGTTGCCAAAAAAGCAAATGCAAAGGCACTTACCCAAACCGCCGTTGCTGCATACCGTCGCAACATCGCATGCGGATTGCAAAGCCAGCGAAAGGTTTGGCCATGGTGGGCCGGGGATTCAACGGGGGCAACGGTGGGAATGGCGAGGGGGGGAATGGCGAGGGTGGACAAAGTTCGCACCTATCTGTTGGTGGAGCAGAATTTTTGTAAAGTGAGTGGTGTCAGTATAAACGCAACCGTCCCATCGTAAACGTAACCTCGCCCTCGAAAATGAAACGCACTCCATGAGCCGCACCCTTCTCGTTCGTAATGTCACCGCCATTTTGCCTAGTGGACGCGTGGAAACCAACGTTCTCGTTGAGAATGGAATTATTGCTAGTGTCGACGCTGCACCGAATACCCAAGCGTCGGAAGTGATCGACGCGAAAGGGCTCGTGCTTTTTCCAGGGTTGATCGACGATCAAGTCCACTTTCGAGAGCCAGGACTTACCCACAAAGAAGACCTGCTGACCGCGAGTCAAGCATGTGCAGCGGGGGGCGTGACTTCGTTTTTGGAGATGCCCAACACCAAGCCTGCAGCCATCAACCAAGCCTTGATCGAGGGCAAATACGCCATCGCGGCAGGCAAGTCGATTGTCAATTATGGATTCTATATTGGAGCGACAACCAACAATGTAGAGGATCTCAAAAAGGCAACTGGGGTTCCTGGGATCAAGATCTTCATTGGCTCCAGCACGGGCGATTTGCTGGTTGACGACCAAGATGCATTGGAACGGATCTTTGCTGAGACAACTCTACCGATATGCGCGCATTGCGAAGATGAAACGACCGTGCGCGCCAATCAAGCTAGGTTAGGGCCTGATCTCAAGCTCCATCACCATTCCATGATTCGCGATGTTGTTGCTGCTGAGATTGCGACACGGAGGGCTCTCGACCTCGCAAAGCGCCACAAGCATCGTTTCCATGTGTTGCATGTCAGCACCGCTGCTGAGCTGCCTTACTTGCAACAGCACGATCAATTGATAACCGCCGAGCTTTGTCCCCATCATTGGCACTTTCACGTGGGAGACTACGAGCGGTTGGGATCGTTGATACAGATGAATCCATCGATCAAGTCCAGCGAAGATAATGCAAAGCTATGGCAAGCGTTGTTGGATGGAACAATACAAGTGGTGGCGACGGACCATGCGCCCCACACGCTCGAAGAAAAGAACCAGGCTTATCCGAAATCTCCAAGCGGATTGCCTGCTGTCGAAAACTATTTCTCGTTGCTACTTGACCGTGCCGCTCGAGGGTTGTGCACATGGGAGCAGATAGCGAGCTGGACCAGTGACGCCCCTGCCCGGGTATGGGGGATCGTCGGAAAAGGTCGTATTGCAGTCGGTTACGATGCAGACTTGGTACTGGTCGACCCAAACGAAAAGCGTGTTATCCAAAATGAAAAGCAATTCACGAAAGCCAAATGGTCTCCCTGGGCTGGAGAGACCCTGCAAGGTTGGCCAACGCGCGTTTGGGTCGCAGGACGGACCGTCTATCAAGACGGTCGTATCGCTACGACGCTACCAGGAGATCGTTTGCAGTTCGATCACACACTAGGTGGATATTGGAAGACGCCAAACGGCGTCGGTCCAAAATAGAGCCTAGGATGCGGATACAAGTGGGAGGTCGCAGGACTCTTGCCCTTCTTCCGTTTCATAGCTGGACAACGGAGGGCACGAGCAAACCAAGTTGCGATCGCCGTACACATTGTCGACCCGTCCAACGGGAGGAAAGTACTTGACGCGATAATCCATATCGGGATCTGGGCAGACCGCTTCCTTACGAGAGTACGTGGAATCCTTGGATCCATCTAGGAGAGAGTCCAACGTGTGGGGAGCATTGTGCAGAGGATTGTTATCGGCAGGCCATACCCCATCTCTAACTTTTACATACTCCGCGTAGATCAAGTTCATGGCTCGGCAGAACCGTTCCATTTCGTAGAGCGATTCGCTTTCAGTCGGCTCGATCATCAATGTGCCAGCGACCGGGAACGACATCGTTGGAGCATGAAAGCCAAAGTCGATCAATCGTTTGGCAATATCATCGACAGTGACATGTCCATCGGCGTTCATCGGTCGCGTATCAATGATGCACTCGTGAGCAATCAGTCCACGATTTCCGGTATACAAAATCGGGA
>CAIXME010000909.1 GCA_903920425.1 uncultured Pirellula sp.
AAAACCGAGCATGATCGCGAATATTGCGATGCGATGCGTTAACGAGCGATTCCGCTGGTGCTGACATGCAGAAATCAAAGAGTCTCACACAAAGACACTAAGACACAGAGTTTTCAGGAATCTATTTTTGGCTTCAACTCTTCCCCGCTGTGCTTTTTCTCTGTGTGTATTCTCTGTGACTCTGTGTCTCTGTGTGAAAAATCGAACATGACCGTGAATATCAAAATCGCGGTATCTCGTTAGCGCTTTAGACGAGGCACAATCCTGAGCAAGGAATCGACTGTCTGCTGCAGGTCGCTGATTTCCGTTTCCGCGGACACGCTGAATCGAATTCCGGCTTGAACGACTTCGGCGGGCAATCCCATCGCTTGCAAGACATGCGATGGTTGGCTCGATCCACTGGCGCATGCCGAGCCTGTACTGCAAGCGATGCCCGACATGTCCAAAGCAAGTTGCAATGCTTGCCGATCCACTCCTGGAAAGGCAATGCTCAACGTATGCGGTAAACGAGTAGACTGGCTCCCCAAAACCACGCAATCAGAAAACGATTCGACCAGCAATCGCTCCAGCAATTCGCGTCGCGACTGCATGATTGCAACGCGTCGATCCAAATCGTCGACAACCAACGATACCGCCTTCTCGAAACCACTTGCGAGCACCGGAGATTCCGTTCCTGGACGGAGCCCAAGCTGCTGAAAGCCACCGAACGATTGCGGGCTCACCGTGACACCATGCCGGACAATTAACGCGCCGATCCCAGTAGGACCGTGCAGCTTATGCGCAGTGACCGACATCGCATCCACATCGAGTTCGGCAAAGTTCAATCTCGACTTGCCAAGCACCTGAACGGCATCGGTATGAATAAGAATGTTGGCCTCTCGGCACAGCTTGGCAGCCTTTCCGACTGGCTGAATAACGCCAGTCTCGTTGTTTGCGGCCATGATCGAGACGAGGGCGATTGGGTCGCGTTGATGGTTTTCAATCCAGTGCTGCAGCCGATCGAGTTGAACTACTCCTTGAGAGTCGCACGGCAGATAACGAACTTCCCGACCGTGCAAAGATGCATACTCGGCTGCAGCCAAGACACTTGGATGCTCGATGGACGAAACGACGATGGCTCCGTGGCGATTCTCGGCAAGCCCGAACAAGGCCAAGTTATTCGACTCGGTCCCACCGCTGGTAAAGAGCAATTGATCGCTGGCCATCCCAGCGGTCCGAGCACCGCAAAGAACCAGAATGGAATCGCGAGCTTGCTCCACGTACTTACGAGCAAGACGTCCTGCTGCGTGCTGGCTACTCGGGTTGGCCAGTCGCATCTGCATGAGTTCCTGCATATGCGACGCAACAAGCGGAGACAGTGGAGTCGTGGCGTTATTGTCTAAGTAGATCAACCTAGCTCAGCCCTCGATTCGAAACGACCAGCAAGCTGGCCAGCTCCCAAATTAAAACTTCAAACCAAAAAGATCACCGCCGTTGTTGGAACCAGTTCCCCCCTTGAGAGCTCCCTGGAACTTGCGAACAGCGGGCTGACGCTTCGGTTCATCGACTTGTTCTTCTACCTTCGCCGCTGACTTTGCTGATTCAGGCTTGGCTTGAGTGGCGCGAAGCGACAATCCGATGCGTTGCCCGTCGCGGTCGACGGTCAAGATCTTGACCTCGACGTCTTGCCCTTCTTTGAGCACGTTAGCAACGCTTGCGACTCGGTTGTGAGCGATTTCGGAGATATGAATCAGACCTTCGATGCCTGTAGACAATTTGACAAAGGCTCCGAACGCAGCCAGTCGCGAGACGGTTCCCTTGACGACAGCACCGATCGGGAACCTCGCATCGACATCGGACCATGGATTGTCTTGTAGTGAACGGTACGACAAACCGATCTTGCCCGTTTCAGGGTCGATCTTCTCCACGCGGACTTGGATCTTATCACCTTCTTTGACAACTTCGCTTGGGTGCTTGATCTTGTCCCAGGAAAGCTGACTGATGTGGATCATGCCATCCAAACCGCCGATATCGACGAAAGCACCGAAGTCCATCACCTTGCGAACGATACCCTCGCAGGCTTCTCCCACCTCGAGCTTGCTCAGTCTCTCTTTGCGCTTCGCAGCTTTGTCCCGTTCCAGGACGGCGCGATGGCTGAGCACCAAGTTTCCACGTCGTGGGTTTGCTTCGGTAATGATGCAGATCAATTTCTGTCCGATGAAATCGGCAGCTGACTCGATCCGATACTCGGAGAGTTGGCTCATCGGAATAAAGCCTCGGACGTTTCCGACTTTGCATTCGCAACCGCCAGTATTGGCGCTTTCAATCTTGGCTTCAACAGCCGCACCTTCTTCTAGATCATCCCAATCGTTAACCGCAACGGTTTCGCCTGGAATCGCGAGTTCGTAGAGTCCTTCTTCCCGGTTGAAGGAGCGGATCAAGAAATCGATCGCTTGGCCTTCGACTGGAGGTGTTTCGAATTGGAGCAATGGCACGACCCCTTCGTCAGGCCCACCAAGGCTGATAAAGACGTTGGCGTTGTGAACTTTGATTACTTTACCTTGGTGGCGCGAGCCGTCTTCGAGCGAGCGACCTACTCGCAACGACTTGTCGCCAATCATCAATCCGTCCAGATCGGAACCGGAGAGAGCGTCGTTGAGCGCTTGCAGTTCGTCTTCATCGTCGCGGATGCGAACACTCGGGACGGGAACTTTGGCAGCGACAGGAGCGGAGTCTTTATTGGAGCGGTATCGCGGTGCAGCCGCTTCTGCATCAATCTTTTCCGGCGCGGACTCTGCGGATGCCGCTCCATCGACAGCGGGTACGGCATCAGCGCTAGCACCTTGAGCAGCATCGCGTGGAGGGCGATTCTTTTTGGCTTGCTTGTCCCTTTGTTGACGATTCTTGTCTTGTTCTATCCTGGCCTGCTGCGCTTCTCGCATGCGCCGAATTTGTTCCAAGTTGATCGGCCCCCCTGCTGTTGTCGTGGTCGACGGGGCTGGCTGCACAGGTTCGACGCTGGCAACGACTTCGGATTCCTGATTGTTTTGCGAATCGGTCATAAGGCTAGGGGATGTGGACAAAGTGGAAATTAAAGAGTGGCTAAGTTGCCACGGCTGCGGCTTAGTGTAGCAACACGAACCCAACATTCTAGGGTTTTCCCATCGTTTGCGTTAGCCTGCTCTCGCATGGTATTCCGCGAAATTGCTGGCAGACCTAACGATTGAAAGGCCAAAAGCAAACAGATGGGGCGTTGAGCAAGTTCCACACGGACGGGAGCCCAACCCAAATTGAGGGGACTACATAGTGTTTTTTCGGGAAGCCCCCGTTTAGATGCCTTTCCTCGCGATGCCGTGACGATATTCTTTCTGAATAGCGATTTGGCCTCGACCCGCCCCTTGAAGAAACGAATTCCCTGATGCTCGATTTGCACCTGCCCAATGTGTTTGCACTGACATTGATTGGCCAGGATATAGTTGCTGCAGACTTGATTATTGTCGGTCTTTTGGTGGTTTTAGAAGGGCTTTTGTCGATCGACAATGCTTTGGTTTTGGGGATGTTGGTCAAGCGTCTGCCCAAGGATCAGCGCGCCAAGGCGCTCTGGTATGGACTTCTTGGCGCATTCGTTTTTCGTTTTATCGCCATTCTGATGGCAGGTCTCTTGATGAAATGGACGTTCATCAAATTCCTAGGCGGGGCCTACTTGGTCTTCATCGCCGTCAAGCACTTGTTCTTGGAACAGTCCGATGGCGGGGAAGAGAAGATTGTTCTCGATGACGCTGGCAATCCCAAGCTGGTGGATGCTGAAACCGGAGAAAGTCTCGATATCGAGCGTGAAAATGTTGAAATCGAACAGCGCGTGCCACTCGCTGCCAACCTGGTCACTCAAGATGGAGTCGACAGTGAGCCCGGCAAGACATACGAAGAAGGCGCAGTGTGCGACGTTCAGTCTCACAATACTTGGCTCTTCTGGAAAGCCGTGCTGGTTATCGAGCTGACAGATATTGCTTTTGCGGTGGATTCAATCCTTGCTGCCATCGCGCTGGCCGGCTCACGCCAAGAGAAACTCTGGGTGGTGATCACTGGCGGAATCCTCGGTGTTATCCTGATGCGTTTCGCTGCGTCCTATTTTGTCCGCTTGCTGGAGCGATTTCCTCGCTTTGAGATCGCAGCCTACCTACTCGTCGTTGCGATCGGATTCAAATTGCTAGCCGACTGGGCATTCAACAGCGATTGGAGCTTTCAAGGGCAAACATGGATCGGGGATTGGCAACCGTGGTTCCAAGATTTGGAGCACACAAGACTAGGCTGGGTTGAGGCTTACGAGAAATGGCTGATCAATAGCTGGCCATTTGGCATGTCCACTCACGTTCACGTGGAAGGCAACATGGGAATCAAACATGTACCGCATTTGCTTGATTTCCATGACTTCCGTCGCCCGGAATGTTCCGGTTTTTGGCTCATCATGCTGGCGTGCTTTTTCGTAGGCTTCATTCCGCGAAAAGAAGCCAAGAGCATTGCTAGCTAGCCGTTTTTGGGTCGTTTTATCCAAGTTCTTGGAAAAAGTTTGCTACGGATAACCGCACACCCCTCTTAGCCCTAATGGGGTGATGGAAGCAGCTCTAGCGAGGGGTTTTTGCTGCGGGGCGTAAGTCGTGCGACTGCAAAGATTTACCGAATGTGTGGGACCACCAGCCTATTGAATGGCTCACCCGTGCAAATGCGACTTTTTGTCACAAGTCCGCACAGAGAAACAAGCGATGCTAGCAAACGACGCGCGAGCCAAGCGGTTGCAGGGGCGGGTTGGAGCCCTATACTCTGCGAACTTATCGGACGTCGGCTGATCTTACCTAGGCCGCAAAGTTTACCAACGATGCGACCCAGTAACTGATCCTCATCCTTGATTGTTTTCACCAGGATCGGCCGGCGATAACGCACTTGGCTGCACTTTCGCAAATGGAATATTGCGATCGGCGAGATGGACCTCGCAGCAACGAGTGATGGTTTTTGGAATGCCTAACAAGGAAAGGGGTCCACGATGTTGCATGTTGCGGCATTGACGCTTTTGGCTGTTTTAAACGCTCCCGCTTCGACGGACGAGCAAATCCCATACGACGCAGCCTATCGAAGAGCACAAGAGGAAAAGAAACCGTTAGTGGTCTTGGTTGGTGCAGACTGGTGTGCAGCCTGCAAAACGATGAAGGCCGACACTATCTCCACGATGAAAGGGGCCGGTGAATTCAAAGAGGTTGTCTTCACCCAGGTCGACAAAGACATTCAGCCCGAAATTGCTCAGCAGGTAATGCAGGGCAACACTCTGCCACAGATCGTTGTCTTCTGCGAAAGCGAGCAAGGTTGGAGACGATTCTCGCTTACTGGCATGCAAAGCGAACGTCGGGTCAAAGAGCTGATCCGCAAAGCTGCGGAAGTTCTACCCAAGAGGCGATAAGGGACCGTTCGCAACGCGAACATCCCAACTGCGGGCGCTAGCCGCAACGAGAAATCAGTCTGTTTACTTCGGATGACAAAAGATGCCGCGACTAGCGCTCGCGGCACTTTTCATCAACGCTAGCGTTGGTCAGCTCTGCAAGATAACGGTACCGGCTTAACTCCAAGGTTTCATTTCGCATAGCGATGAATCCGTGGCCGTAACGAAACTTGCAAAAAACAAAGTTCGACCGATTGACTGGTACGAATATTATTTTCATGATCCAATCCGGTCGGAAGGCCTTTTTTGGGCGTTTTGTCCATTGGCCTCCTTCTCCGTTGCGCAGCAAGGAATGGTTTCACGAACTCGAAAAACCGGGCAAAAGATGGGATTGGAAAAAGGGTCGACTTCATTAGGTCCGTTATCAGCTTTCTCAAGTATCGTTCGTGAGAATCAGCCGCTCTCGCCGTTTACTTGGCTGCAAATCGGCGGTCCAACGCGATACTTCATTGAACCGAATGACGAGTCGCAGTTAGTCGCGGTCGTTCAAGCGTGCGCGGGCTCCGGAATTCCCATGCGGATTCTAGGTGGCGGGGCAAATCTTCTCGTTCGCGAAGCCGGATTCGATGGGGCAACCATCAGTCTGACATCCCCCGCGTTCAGCCAAATGAAACATGTTGAAAACACCATTGTATGCAATGCGGGCGCGAAACTATCGCACTTGATCGCATTCAGCGTAGGCGCCGGACTGGGGGGCCTCGAGCATCTTGTCGGTATTCCTGGTACCGTCGGGGGAGCTCTCTACGGCAACGCAGGCACCGATGAAGGGGACATAGGCCAAGTTGTTTTGTCCGCAAAACTACTGACCAAAGAAGGACGAGTCGTAGAAGCAACCGGCCAACAGCTAGCTTTCTCCCATCGCGTTAGCAGCCTCGATGAGTTGGTTATTTTGGACGCAACCTTCCAACTGGAACGCGGTGAAGTCCGTGGACTTACCAAACGCGAGCAAACGTTTTGGATTTTGAAACGCAGCAAACAGCCGAGCTTTCCGGAACGAGCGGCAGTCGCTTTCGTCGATCCCGATGGATACAAAGCAGCCGAACTCCTGCAGCAGTCAGGGTTTAACGGCGCTTCCGAGGGGGCTGTTCGCCTAAGCTCTACCTACCCGAATTTCCTCATCGCAGCCGCTGGGGCCACAAGCACCCAAGTGCTCACCCTGCTAGAACGAGTTCGTGAAGGAGTCGCAGATCGTACCGGAGTGCAATTGCAGTTTCATTTGCAGATTTGGTAGATTGTTTTGTGTTGGGTCCCATCGATCCTTAGTCGAGATTACATGGAGGTCACAAAAAACCAATGGCGTCAGCGGAGTTGAATTCAAAACCGCAACCTTTATTTTGGTCCCATTTGGTGATTTGGTTCCGTTCGATTCCGCGCGCGGCTCTACTCAGTATGGTAGGTCCTTCGTTGCTCTGCGTGCTTGGCTATCTGGGCTGGCGATACTATGGCGCTCCCAATTTGGATCGAGCGTATTACGGTCTCAAACTCGAAAACATCCACGTGTCTCCTCAGCCTGCCTGGCTAAAGAAGTCCAATGTTCTCGAAGAGGTATACCGAGGTGGATCGCTGGGCAACCTATCTTTGCTAGACGGTCAAACACCCGCAAACCTAGCTCGTGTCTTTAACGCTCACCCCTCAGTTCGCCAAACACTCCAAGTACAACCGATTGCGGGTGGGCAAGTGATGGTCAACCTGGAGTACCGAATGCCGGTTGCTTTGGTTTGTTTCCCCGCTGCAGAAAGCGGTTCGAGTGAAGCAAAAGATGTTTACTTGCCCGTGGATCAAGACGCAGTCCTATTGGATACCGCAAACTTTACCAGCGAAGACGTTCGACAATATATCTCGATCTATACCGGCCCCGAGAAGATCTCCAAACAGTGGACTACGGGAAAGCCGATCGGTGACGTCCGTGTAGAAGAAGCTGTCAGGCTCTGTGCATTCCTCATGCGATACCGCGAGGCAACGCGGATCACCCAGGTCTATGTTTACAAATCGCCGGTCGTAGGAAAAACCAGTTGGCGACTGGAGCTCGTCACCGCTAACGGTCCTCGTATCCTGTGGGGCAGCACTCCCGGCATGGAAGGCCCTGGAGAACCAACGGCAAATACAAAGCTGCAGGAATTGCTCACGATGGCCAGGGACAACAGGCAATGGAGCAAACCCGAGATCATCCTCGACGGAACATTGCCACAGCCGACCAAGTAACGAATCGACCACGCGACTAACGAATCGAACACGCGACTAATCGAATGTTTCGACTGCGAACATTTGAAACTTGGTGAAGTCGGCTTCACGTGCAGCATCCATGCAACCAACCGTCGCACCGTGCATGCTATCGACGTGGGCT
>CAIXME010000910.1 GCA_903920425.1 uncultured Pirellula sp.
CGACCTCTCGCATGCGTTGAGCCGCCTCCTGCTGCTTCATCTCCAGCAAACAGTCTGCAATCCCTTGGTGTGCGCCAACGTGCCGTCGATCCAGCTTGATCGTCTCTACAAAACATCTCGCGGCTTGCTGGAACTCGGCTGATTGCATCAATACATTCCCGCGGATGTACCAATACTCGGGATGCTTGTCTGCGTTGGCAGGTACCGTCGCCATCCAAGCGGCCAATTCATCATGCCGTTCCAAGCCCTGTAAGCATGTCGCTTGCCATATCCATGGCTCAAGAAGATCCGGATGCTTTTGAGTTATGTTTTTCAGAATAGATAACTGCTCTTCCCATCTATTCTTTAGCAACATCAACCGAACATGGCCGAGCTGGCTGTAGGGAGCATCTGGAGCGAAAGCAATGGCTGCCTTTCGCAGAGCCTCATCATCGTAGGGCTCTCTGAAATCGACTGCCATACTCAATTCTTGAGTCGTGAAGTCGCCAAAGCGGACCATTTTATCCAATAGCCTCGCTGTTTCCCATCGACGCCCTTGCGCATTATAGATGCGAACTAACAAACGCATCGCAGGTGTACCCTTGGGGTATTTTTTCAAAAGTTTTACCAGCTTGGATTCCGCAGTCTGCAAGTCTCCACTTTCAGCCAACCACTGCGCTAACTGCCCCGTTGCAGGTGGACCTGCAATAGGATCCTCTTCGGATACCTTAGAAATCAGATTGATTGCCGACTTGGTATCTCCTTTCTCGGCCAATATTCGCGATGCCAAAAACAACGTCTTGCCATCGTCGGGTTTCGCGATCATCAACTCCTTGGCTAGCTTCCACGCCGCATCGATATTTTTGTTCTCCAGATTCCGATTGGCCTCATCGAACTTTTTGTCCAAATTGGCTTCGTCGATCGCGGTCTTTGATCGCGATTTCGGATCGCTTTTATCCTCGAGACTGGTTTTGCTCGACGACGAATCAACTTTCTCTTTGCCCGCTGTCTTTTCACCGACGGTCGATTTTTCGTTGCTTGAAGCCCCCTTTGTTTGGACCTCCTGCACCGTTGGTTCAGAACAACCCGCGAACCAGAAAAGCAACACACCTACAATTACGAAACGACCCGTGAGCGGCACAGAGCATCGAGGCACTACCAAGGGAGAGGGTTGAAGCACGATTGAGAGATCCGTAAGCAAGAGCTAACGCGGCAATTACCACGTTATTGAAAACTTATCTTACGAACGAATCCAACGCCTAGCAAGCTAGGGGGCGAAAATGAGCCAAAAACAGAACACGGCGGAACAATCCTCGCTATTGCCGCCTACTCATCGCCGTTAGATGGCTAGTCTATTTCCAGTCGAACAGCTCCAACTGCTTTTGAGAACGCACTACGATTTGGCCATTGGCTACGGCCAAATGGGCCCACGCCTCTTCCTCCGACACCTTGCGTTCAGAAAGAAGTTCAAACGCCTCAGGATTGTGCGCTATCAGCCTCAACTTTCCACTTTGATCTAATGCCAAGATCCGCTTTCCGTTGGTGACCATGCTCCAATACTCGCCAAAAGGTTTCGTCACCCATTTTTCTTTTCCAGTCTCCAAATCGATACAGCTAAAGCGTTTGTTCCTCAAATGCAAATAGATGTAATGATCCACAACGACGGGTGAAGACATATACCCCTCGATTTTGTTCTCCCAGCGAACTGCAGTCCTAGAGTTATCAGGCACATCCAAAAGCAAGGATCGCCCGCCGTAACTGCTGGTAAAAATAGCATCACCCCAAATGGTTGGGGTTAATATGTTCATACCCCGGAATGCGGTCACTTCGTAGTTCCAGTCGGCCGCGCCTGTTTCCAAATCCAGCCCCGCGAGCTTCGTTCGAGTCTGTACGATTAGCTGCCGTTTTCCATTGAGCACTTGAATAACAGGCGACGAAAAAGCTCCTGAACTCATGATGTCGCCGTCGTCCCCAAGCGACGTCCAGACCACCGAGCCATCCGCAGCTTTGAGCTTGTAGACTCCTTTACCAGCTTGGATATACAGGTACGGGCCATCGATCAATGGCGAGCACACCATCCCGAAGTCAGGCACTTTGCCTGCAATCTTTGCGAAATCCAGTCGCCATTTCTCTTCACCCGTCGAGCAATCAAGCGCAACCAACACATCACGAATCCCCCCTACGTAAATCCTTTCTCCGTCTGTAGCTGGCGTTGAACGAATCCAACTACCATTGCGAGCAGCAAAGAAGGGAACCGACATTGCACCATCCCACTCATACTGCCATTGCACCTCCCCACTCGAGCGAGAAAAGCAAGTAACCCGCTCCTTTCCCTTGATGCTTTCCGTGGTGAAAACAGATGCACCAGTCATCACCGGACCAGAATAACTATCTCCCAGCGGTTTGCTCCAAACGCTTTTTAAATGCGATTCGTCTAACGATTCCGGCCACTCTTGGTCCGCGACCTGCCCGTCTCGGTTCGGTCCTCTCCAATTCATCCAGCCAGATCCATCGAAACCAGAGGCCGTTGTGCGCAAAACGTTCACAACAAGGGACGCGGTAGCGGCAGTAAGAAGTGTGCGGCGACGCATGGTGGCATATCCTCAATACAAAAAGCAAAAAACGGGAGCCGACTCGTGACCCGGGATGATAGCGCTGTAGACCAACAAGTCAATTGGATTCAAACCGCGTTTGCGTCCGGTCTCCTCGTTTTAGCAAAATATTGTTTCTGATTGCACCTTTCTTTACATCCTTTTCTCATAATCAAGACTCATTTGCCAAGAGAGCCCCCGAGGAGAAGATGGATGCTACCCAAGATCGAGTTTATAACGCCCATACTTAATGTCTCTGACGTGCCGGCGAGTATTGCATGGTTCGAAAAGATCGGTTGGACCAGAACCTTTACTTGGAACTTCGCTGGCATGATCGAGGACATGGCCGATGCGGACGACAATGGAGTTGCTGATTTTGCGGGTGTGGGTAGCGGTGCCGTTCAGATTTTTCTTTGCTTGAACTCGCAAGGCTCACGGGGAGGCTCCATGCCTTTGCAAATCCAAAACAACAACAGCAACGAAACAGGCGGCACTTGGATTAGCGTCTGGGCTTCGTCCACAGATGATTTGGCTAAACTCTATCAAGCAGCCATCGATAACAAGATGCAAATCATCCTGGAATTGACCGATCAACCGTGGGGAACTCGCGAATTCCGTCTCATGCATCCGGACGGCCATACGCTGCGTATGAATGCCGTCCTTTAGTCCGCCAGCGTTAGAACATTCGCTTAGGCAAGCTTATAAGCCTTGATGGCGTTTTGAGACCAAAACTGAGATTGTTCGCTCTCAGACAACTGTTCAACGAAAACGCTAACGGTAGCGACCCAATCGGAATAATTGGCCCTCAACAAGCAGACAGGCCAATCCGTACCAAACATGAGCCTGTTGATACCAAACGCGTTGAGAGCAGCCTCCCAATACGGCTTGATGGTTTCGATGCTCCACGATTGATCGCGAACTTCTGTCACGACTCCAGAGAATTTGCAATAGACATTGGGACGCCGCGCTAATTCCAGAAGGTCCCTTGCCCATTGTGCATCAAAAGCGGACGAACGAACGGTTGGCTTCGCGATATGGTCCAGCACGAAGATTTGATTGGGATGCTTGTCTACAAATGGAATCGCGAAGGGCAGTTGTCTTGCGTAGATCAAGAGGTCGTATGTCCAACCATACTTCTGCATCGCTGAGATACCATCGTTAAACTCGGGGCGAGCCAAGAAACCGTCGTCGGTTTCATCTTGAACAACGTGCCGTAAGCCTACCAATTTTTTGCTCTGCTCGAATCGCGCCATCTCCTCGGCAATCTGACGTGACGCTAGTGGCAACCAACCAACCACCCCGCGAATCCAATCGTGCTGATCAGCCTGCTCTAATAGCCAGCGAGTTTCCTCAACGGTTTGCCTCGCTTGGACGGATATGACTCCATCGATGTGCGTGGACTGTGTTTCAGTTAATAAATCGCTCGGCAAAAAATCCCGACGCAAGACTCGCATCTCATCGGAGATCCAGCCGTACTGCTCCGCCGAATACTTCCAAAAGTGATGATGGCTATCAAGTCGATACATGGCGTTGTTTACGTAACGGGATGAGAGACGGGGGTTATCGGCTTATTCAATTGCTCGCAGCGACTTCATCGCTTTCGATGCTGGCGATTTTCTCTAATCTGCGAGTATGTCGCCCACCCTCAAATTCCGTCGCAAGCCAAATACGCACCAAATCGCCCACTGGCCGATCGCCAATCAAATCGCCTGGCAGACAGAGAACATTCACGTCATTGTGGCGACGGCACATTTCAGCCATCACTTCGTCACAGCAAGCAGCCGCACGCACACCCTTAAATTTGTTGGCTGCGATGGCCATCCCGAACCCTGTCCCGCAGATCAGTATCCCGCGTTCGACTTGGCCATCCGCCACGCGCCGGGAAACAGAAACCGCATAATCGGGATAATCAACTGCTTGGTCACTTTGCGTGCCATAGTCTTCGACTTCATGTCCATCTGCAGTCAACAGCGTTATCAATTTGCCTTTGATTTGGAATCCGCGATGGTCACTGCCGATTGCGATTCTCATATTCTGAACTCTTGCATGGTAATGGGTGAAAAGATTGACTTAACGCCATTGAATCAGAGATTCCATGTCGAGTCTGTCGATCCAGTAATCGGTATGTTCATCCAATTGTCGTGCACATTTCTCGTACACTTCGATAGGACCACCAAATGGGTCGCTGATCTCACCACCGTCTGGAGAAATCAGAAACACTTTGTTAGCGGTTGACGGCCATTGCGAAACGATGACGTGCCGATGTCGATTCCCCATGGCCAAAATCAAGTCTGCTTGTTCTACCAGATAGGCGTTCAATTGCGTACTTTGATGACGCTCTAGATCCGTACCGAATTTGCGTATTGCGGTCGCGGCCCCATGCGAAGCAGGATCTCCCCCCAAGGCTGAAACGCCAGCAGATACGGCAACAATCGGC
>CAIXME010000911.1 GCA_903920425.1 uncultured Pirellula sp.
ATTCAGGAGTTGTTTAGAAAACAAAAAGAGGACTTTTCGATCATCGGAGATGATCGTCAGGTCGTTGTTCGAGGCAATAAATATATCCTCGGTGAGATTTTGAATGTCGTTGAGTCGATAGACCGCCCCCAAAAAAGCATCGAAGAGCCGCGGAATGACCTGAAACTGAGTGCATTGCCGGTAGGAATCGCTGAGAAAGTTGTGGCTGAACTGAAGGATGTCGAGAGTCCGGAAGGACGTGATCGGCTGAAGGCTGCTTTAAGAAAAGAGTTCGAGCGGAACCAAAGCCAGCTTCGGGACTCACTGAGGGAACTCGCCGCGAGAGTCAAAGAATCGCAAGAGTTGCTCGCACGTCGCGATCAACTTGCCGACCAGATTATCGAACTGCGAATCAAGGAACTAATTGCTGCCAAACCTACTGGTGAAGAGAAGCATGCTGCCGAGTCCGTCGGTTCGACGCTGCCGCTCAACCCTTCGATTACTCCGTCGGCTGTTCCGAATAGTGGCATACAGGAACAAACTTCTGCGTTCCAAGCACGTTTAAGAATGGCAGGAAAGGAACCATCCATCGTTGAAGCCACATCTACGCAACCAATGAGAACTCCAGACGAGTATGTAAAGATGCTGCAGGAGTATCGGTCGGGGGTCAAAAGGTACGCAGCCAACCTTCCCAGGCGGCAAGCCATTATTGATCAGCTTTCAAAAAGCGAAAATCTGAATGATCAAGACAAACGCAACCTGAAGCAAGAGGAAGAAGGTTTAGTTTCAGATAAAGCAGCCTCGGGTCGCATTTTGAACAATTGGAAGCGAATCTGGTCGGAGTATCGGACGCAATTGGAATTGCTTCAATTGGACATCAAAGATGTTGAGACGATTTTGTCTAGTCTTGAAAAGAAAGCAGTGCAGATGAAGCGGCTAGTCTCGCAAGGGTCTCTAAGCCAGCAGGAGCTAGACGAACAGCTTACTCGTATTGATCTAGCCAGAACCAAAATCGATCGAGCGAAGAAAATCTTTGACATCTATGCGGAAATAGAGAAATCCGATCCCGAACTCAACCCAGGCAAAGTGGCCCAAGCGGCATCAGAAATTGAAGCGGGGATGCAGATGGACGAGTTTGAACGCTCTCGCAAACTACAGCAGAAGTTTGCTGTTCCACTTGAACCATTGGACAAGTGATTAGATCGTACAGAGTGATCGACAATGTGTGGATAGATTCGTGCGAAAAGAGTTTTTCATGTAAGGGGTTCGGATTTTCTGAGTGAA
Organism: uncultured Pirellula sp.; assembly: GCA_903920425.1. Lineage (GTDB taxonomy): Bacteria > Planctomycetota > Planctomycetia > Pirellulales > Pirellulaceae > JBKCUI01. The sequence goes on from CAIXME010000911.1 coordinate 1,264, forward strand.
ACCCAATAGAAGCAACACATGGCGGAATTTCCAGAAACCGACCCTAGCCTGATCGATCGTGTGAAAGGCTTGAGCGATGGAGCTTCCCCGCTGGAGTTCATGGGGATTCATCTGCCTGTCAAGTAGCAAGAGCTTACAACTGGTTCATTGACCGTATCGTGACTGGCGAGATGCTTATCCAACTATTACAGTTCGATCGCTTCAACTTCAGCGACGAATCGCTGGTTGTTGACGGCTAGGAACGCACTGATGTTGCGTGATAATGTTCGTGACTATCCGGACAAGGTTTCAGTGTTGTCCGTAATAGCCGATGCAAATGCCGAAACAACGCAAGAGGCCGTCGAAACGGGAAAGATGACTTGGAACGTCACATGGGATGGCGCAAGCGGCCCGATTGAGACGGAGTGGGGTATTCGGAACTTCCCATCGGTCTTCTTGCTTGATGCAGACGGTAAACTGCTCGCCAGTGATATCCCCTCAGAATATCTATAAGAAGGCGTGAAAGCTCTTCTCAATCAGCAATCGAATTAAGGTCACTTCCGAACTCGGTCAAATTCCCAAACTGAAGTATAAAGTCGAATCGGCATATGTCTCAGGCTGCTCGGGTCGAAGATTGCCTCTCTGTCGTCGTGAGTCTAAAGACGAAGCGTCGTTTCTATCGGAAGCGGTTAGTGCAATAACCAACCTAGTTTGGTAAAAACCAACTTAGTGGCACAGGAATTGAATGGGGACGCAAGCAGACTTGGCTCGGCCCTGCTGATAGTGGATAATCATCGATGAAAGGTCCACTTCTGTATGCACGAAACCTCGCTTAGTCTTCTCAATCGCCTCCGGAATTCGCCTGA
>CAIXME010000912.1 GCA_903920425.1 uncultured Pirellula sp.
GATCTCGGTCGCGGATTGTTTGACGTACGCGGATGGGAGGCCATCGAGAGCGGTCAGCGTGTAGCGAGCATAGAAAACTTGGCCTCGGTAGGCATCTAGGACGACGTGAATTTCTGGGTACAGCGCAGGGGGCTGCAATGCAATTGCGTCGAGCGTATCGACCTCGATCGTGGGGATTTGCAAAGCATATGCCATTGCTTTGGCGGTGGCGACACCCACGCGAAGTCCGGTAAAGGATCCTGGGCCGGTGATCAATGCGATCGCTGAAAGATCTGTGGTTCGGATTTCCAACCTTGTCAGAAGGCGTTTTATGGCCGGGGCGAGCGTTTTCGCTGATCCCGCATCGGCACTCATCGCCTCGGATTCACAAGAGATTGCTGTAGTTGACTCGGAAGTGTTTCGAGCGCGGAGCAGCGAGACGGAGCCGCTTTTGCCGCTGGTTTCGAGGGCCAGTAGGTTCACCGTGCTGTCCATAACTGCGGATGCTACTTTCCGATTTCAGCCAGGAGTTCTGCCATTTCAGCGGCAGCATGATGATTGTTTTGAACTCGTGCTTCGTCGATTCCGTCGCGAAGAAAGGATCTGGCTTCTTCGATACGGTCCAATTGAACCAATTGTTGAGCAGCCATCAGGAAAGCGGGAACGTACTTGGGCACTTCTTTGGCGGCCAGTTCCGAAAGCAGTTCCAAACTCTTTTCGTTATCGTCGAGTTTGCGGTATTCCATGGCAAGCGTGTATCGCAGAAAGGCATCGGCAGGATCGTCGATGAGCATCGCTTGGATTTTTTCGAGACGTGAGGTCATGCTTGGGTTGGGTGCGATTGGTTTTGGAGTTGATTACCGAGTGTTTGGCCGCGTTGAACGCAAAACGGCATGATATCCATATCGGTTTTCTGGTTGTCCATCCACTGGTACATTAGCACAGCCGTGCCGGGCGACCAGTGCAAACCATGTCGAAAATGGCCTGCAGCTACGAATCCATTCTCAAACGGGTGTAAGGTACCTAAATATGGATAGGTGTCGAACGATCCGGGTCTCAACCCTGCCCAGGTTTGTTCAACGCGTGACGGGTCCAGATGTGGGCAAATACCAACGGCCCATTCTTGGAGCTGCTGGAGCATGACGGCTGTGGTGTTGGAATCAAAGCCTACTTCTTCTTCGCATGAACCTGCAAGAACGTGTCCATCATCGCGCGGGACCAAGTAGCGGTGTCCATCGTTGATCACCATGGGGAAAGGTGGTTGTTCCATTTTGTACAGGATCATTTGTCCGCGGACTGGCATGATGCCCGTTTCGATTCCAAGAGGTCGAAGCAACTGGGAAGCCCAGGCGCCGCTCGTGATACAGAATCGCTTTGCGTTAAAGCGTCTTGAACCCATACGCGCCGCAACAATGCGATCGCCAACCGTTTCTAGTTTGTCGATGCGACAATGCTCGACCACATCAACACCGAGTTGCAGGCAAGCTTTCTTTAGTGCTTGGAGGTGTCTTGGGTTTCGCAGTCGGCACTCATCGGGCAAATACATCGACGTGAGATCGCCGTGGAGTTCGGTTAGATATCGAAGCGAAGGAACCTTGCGAGTCAGTTCCTCCATCGACCAATTTTCGTACGCTATCCCGTGTTCTTCCCACCACATGCGATTTGCCGACAACGTTGCTCGTTCGGCGTTGGTTCGACCGAGATGCAGCCCACCGCATTGGCGGAATTCATTGTCGATACCAGTTTCTTTCAATAGACGATGGTGCCATTCTTTGTGAAGCCCATGAGACAGGGCTCGCAACTGCTCGAGTGGGTCCAACGCGGGGACCGTTGCGCTTGCTGGAAGAATGCCAGCACCTGCCCATGACGAAGCACCCGCCTCGTCTGAATCGACAACGAGAACATTCCAGCCGACGGAAGCGCACTGGTAAGCAATCGATAATCCTACGACGCCGCCGCCGCAGAGCATGAGATCATATGTTGGGGAGTTCATTTCCCGCTGCCAATCGGTATCAACATGACAACCATGCTACACCAACTCGATCGAAGTGCCAACTCAGGCAAGTGCCAGGTGAGCCGCATGGCCAGATTCATGCGAGGAGTCAATGAAAAAAGCCGAAGTGAGTTCACTTCGGCTTTTGATAACTTTTCGATTCGCTCGTTCGATTAGCGGTACATACCGTTTGGTAGTCCAACTGGCCCGTTCGGATTGTTGGCCGTAGCTGGAACCGATGGTGGCAATCCGATCGCTGCAGGAGCAGGCAAGTTCGAACTGGCTGCTACGCCTCCACCTTGATTGGAGAAATCGTAACCGGTGGTTCGAGCAACGCTACCTGGTCGGTAAGGAGCTGCACCATTGTAAGCTTGAGTAGCCATGGATGGCATGCTCGAAGGTTGTGTTCCGCTTGGAAGGGCGTTGGGCATACTGGTGTAACCAGCATTGTTCTGACTAGGCATTGGCATGTTGCCGGGATTGAATCCGACGTTGGTTGTCGGGACTCCGCCGCCACCGATCGAAGAATAAGCTGCAGTGGACGCGGCGTTGGTTGGTCCGCCGTACGCTGGTGGTAAAGCAGGTCCTTGGTTTGTTGCGAATGTATTTGTCGGAGCAGCAGCATAACCGGTTGGTGGGGTGTTGCTGGCTGTGTAACCCGTAGGAGCGCCGAACGACGATGGAGCGGTTTGGCCGGGACGAGGTTGGTTTCCAGTCACCATTCCGTAGGGACCATTGGTATATCCGTTCGCATTGGCTGCGGTTCCTGCACCACCCATGGCGAGTGGATTGCCTGCACTTGGAGCTCCGAAACCTGGGTTCGTCGCAGAAGGGCCGTATGGCGAGCTTGGTCGGCCACCGTTGGCTGCACTGCTAACCAGTGGCGAAGGAGTGCTCTTTTGAGCAGGGCTCGAAGGCATCGCAAGGCTCGGGCTGCTGCCAGCCAAAGTCGTCTCGGAAGGCTTGCGAGACCAAGAAAACATATCAGCGCCCGGCATTTTCCAGCCGCTCTTGCAACCGGTTTGTGAACCAGCAACCACTACGACCACAACGGCCATTCGTGTCCAGTTAGCGAGTTTAGTTCGCATGGCTATCAATTCCTTTGGTAGCTTGTACCATCGCTATCGCCAAAGCGAGGATGGCTTGTTTCTGTATGTTTTGAGGCACATCTGAACCTCTTTTAGTTCCAGGCCGACGCTATCCTCTTGTTTCGGCATATTGCGACCGCTGCAACAGGAATAATCGGAAGATTTTGCCTAGAGTTAACTTTCGATCGGTGGTTACTACGATCGAGTCGCGTTTAGATGTAGTGAAATCTAGCTCCAGGAGTCAATGGAGCTTTGATAGTAAGTACGATCCAACGAAGTCCACTTTTGGTTGGAACGAGTCAGGGCGGCGCGAGCACATTCGCGCGCACCTCTGAGTGCATCCTCAAAGCCTCGCTCTCGTTGCAGTTCGCGCCGCGAATTAAAGAATGCGTTTGGTGGGGACCAGAACACCAGCGGCGAGAAGGCCACCGACCAGGCACATCGCAACCATCAACATAGAAAAGGCCAACCGAACACCTTGCAGGGTTTGGAAGTCGGACATGGCGGTCAACGATTGATAACCGATCGAACCGGGAACCAAGATGATCATTCCGGGAGTCAAAGGAACCAAGGCAGGGCGGTTGCGAATACGAGCGTAAAGATTGCTCAGGCTGCCAACGACCAAGGCGCCGAGAAAGGCGCCGAGCTCGGCCCCATACCCTGCACCCCCGGCTTTTGCAGCTAAATATCCAGAACAGCTTACCGCAAAAATGATCGGCCACTGTGGCCATCGTGCTCGCACCAATACGGCAAACGTCAACGGAGCGATGGCGAGTGCTCCCCACTGCATCCAACCGGGCAGGGGTACCAATATGGCGGTGGATTGATGCCAACTATCACCAATTTTCCAAGCGAGCACGACACCCAAAACCAGGGTTAGCAAGATCGAGAATGCGCCAGCAAGTCTTGCGACGCCTGCCGACAAATGCCCGACGGCTAACTCGGTCATCGCGACGGTTAAGCTGAGACCTGGCAATAAGATAACGAGGGCCGCAAGCGTCAAAAGCCGGTCATCGATAGGATGGACCCAGCGATCTACCGCAAGCGAGCCCAGTGCCGCCAGAAAGCCAGCGACCGGTTCCAAGAGACCTCGTTCCCATTGCAATTTGGACTGCACCCAATCCAATGCGGCGATCAGCATTCCAAAGATCATCGCCCACATGACTTCTCGATAGCCGCCACTCAAAAACACGGCCACGCAACCGCATGCAATACCACAAATGATCCCCGTGGTTACGACGGTATAGGGAGGCGCCATCTTGTCGATGTCGTGCATCTGCTGATCAGCTTGGTCGATCGTTATCTTCTTCGCTTCTAAATTCTCAAGAACTTCGTCAAAGCGGATCAGCTTGTCCACCTCGACAGCCCCAGAATCAACGCGTCGCATGTAGGTCGACTCGCTATCGCCATCGCTCAGAGAAGCGATCAGGGCAGTGGGTGTGTACAAAAAGACACTTCGCACACCCAGCGTTTGCGAAACCTTGGTCATCACGCGTTCCAGACGATGCGAAGGGGTCCCGTACCGGTGGAGCAACTCTGCTGTTCGCATCAGAAACGAATGGAGCTTCGTCGTCGGCTGTCCCGAACGAACAAGATTCAGGTTTTGCTCAGGCATGTACCGTCAGTGCTTAAAACCCACGTCGTTCGACGTAATAAGGACGTGTGTATACCGGCTGTCGAGCTTGATAAACGGGCTGTGATTGGTATACCGGCTGCGGCTGAACGTATACACGCTCTTGGACCACGACAGGCTGTTGATAGGTGCGAACCACTGTCGCAGGCTGTCGGTAGGCGGAGGTGGGTCTGTAGGTGCCCGTTTGCATTACTTGCACCACATAGTCGCTGACACCTTCTTGGTTCATGAGGATGACGTCATTCACATCGGGTCGCATTGCGATACCGTTGGTTTGAATGTGCGCTACGATGACCGAATCACTCACGCCGCTTCGAGTCATGTTGATGACCTCAGACGTCGTTACCGGCTTGCGAATGGTTGTCGTGATGACTTGAGGTTGAGCAGGTATGTACGTGTGGTGTTCGTGGTAAACAGGATAGGATTGTCGCGATTGGTAGTAGCGTTGTTGCTCGGCTTTTTGTTGTTGGTTGCCCATAACGCCACCAGCCAAAGCGCCCACAGCGCCACCGATCAAGGCTCCCTCTGTCGTCTCTTTATTCTGGTGTCCAATGACCCCGCCCAGCAGCGCGCCTGCCACTCCACCCATCAAAGCTCCATCTCGCGTTTGATTTTGTGCTTGGCAATTGCTAGCAAACAGTCCGACAACCAAGGTGCTAAGCCAAAACTTTTTCGAGATGCGCATGGCGGAGGTTCCGATGACAGGTAGTAAAGGTTGTTGTCGAAGGACAATTCCCCTTATCACTACGATATCGGCCGTTTCCTGTCGAGACTGAACAAATCCGGTTTGGTCCGTTACGAAATAGTGGGGCTATTTCGGCAAAACGGTAGCTTTAGGGAGGGGCCTGCAGATGGATGCTATTGGCTGTTGTCGAGGGTGTTCCAATGCGGGCGAATCACCGCGATCGCTTGATCATGGAGCAGAGTATTGGTAGCGCAGATGCTGCTGGGTTTGTAGATTGGCAATTTGAGGTTGTTGCAGTCGGTTGCTTTCCCGCCTGCTTCGCAAAGGAATAACTGCCCCGCTGCATAATCCCAAGGGTGCAGTTTGTATTCGAAGAATAGTCCGTATTGTCCGCAGCCGACATTGCATAAGTCTAGTGCCGCGGCGCCGAATCGACGCATACCGTGAATGTTGTTGCGAAAGAAATCGCCGAGCGTGTTCAGCGTGGCTTGCATCATCTTTCCGCGATCGTAATAAAAGCCACAGACGATCAACGTTTCGTCTAACCGAGAAGCCGTCGCTACATGTTGGCGTACATCATTATGCCAGGCACCTTGGTCTCGAACAGCCACATACCAATCGCCGGTTATTGGGTTGGCGACTATTCCTACTTCGGGTTGGCCATTGTGGTAGTAGGCGATGGAGACGGCAAAGTGGGGAATCCCATGCATGAAATTGCTTGTCCCGTCGAGTGGATCGATGATCCACAAATCGCTAGCATCAGCGCGATCGCTGTGCGATTCTTCGGAAATGATCGCGTGATCCGGATGCGCACTACGAATCGCATCGACGATGGCTTGTTCGGCGCTGAGATCGGCTTGCGTTACAAAGTTTGCGATGCCTTTAGAATGGATATCTACTTTGGTGCCGAAGCATTCTCGGAGGATTTCAGAACCAGCTTGGGCGGCTTGGGTAGCGCAGGCAAGCATGGGGTGGTTGCAGTTTGAGCTGCATGTCGAGCGATTAGGCATCGAAATGGTTCGATCGGTTGAAAGGCACGAGCAAATAGAGGTTCGTGGCTATTCTACACGAGGACGCTTTCGATCAAAGATGCTGTGCACGAGTTGTTCGTACATACCTACCATGGTCTCGAGCGAACCGTGCAATTGGACATGCTCGCGACCGTTTCGTCCCATCGTTTCGGATGTTGATTTATTTCGGATCAGCTCTTTGAGGCGATTTGCGATCGCATTCTTATCACCAGGTTCGACGGTGAAACCGTTCCACTGATCGTAGACGGATTCCGCGACGGACCCGACGCGCGTGCTGACGACCGGAACCGCGCACGCAAGCGCTTCTAGGATAGAAACCGGGCTAGCTTCGTTGTGGCTGGTGAGTGCGAAGGCGTCCATGGCTGCGAGCAGCCGCTCTGTGTCGTATCTTGTGCCGAGGAGTTTCACGTTGTGACTGAGTTTAAGCGAAGCGATGTTCGCCTCGATAGAAGCTCGCTCTGGTCCATCGCCGATAATGATGAACTGCGCATAGGGCATTGTGTCGACGACCAAGCGTGCGGCCTGCAAGAACAGATTGTGGTTCTTTTCTGGTCTCAACGCAGCAACGATCCCGATGAGTGGTGCCCTGGAATCGATTCCGAGTTCCGCCCGTACCTCGCTTCGGGCTTGAGGATTCGGTTGGAAACGGCAAGTATCCACACCGTTTGGTATGACCACGACCTTCTTTGACGGAAACTTTTCAAAGTCGACAAGAAACTGCCCATGGGGCTTCGCGACAGCGATAAACGCGTCGGTAATCGGAGTCAGAAAACGGTTAAGCCGACCAACACCGTCTGGCCAGCCCGTGGAATGGAGTGCGCTACAAATCACTGGAACGGAGGCGAC
>CAIXME010000913.1 GCA_903920425.1 uncultured Pirellula sp.
CGCACCCATTCATTTTCAAACCATTTCCAATACGCAGGTACATTTATTGGCTCGTACTAAATTGGAGATCCGCTAGACATCCTTTCTACTTCCTGGTGAGAATCGATCAGATCAATCTCCGGAAGTGGATGAACGCCTAATTGTCGAAGCATGAAGAGACATTGCGATCGATGATGAGTGCCGTGATTAAAAATGTGAAGTAATACCGCTGAACGTCGATAACGCAAAGTCCCTTTGCCATACTCCGCATTATCAAACGAATCGACGAGAACTTCGTCCATTCGATCTAGATTCGAATCGGCAAGAATCTGGGTCAGTTGCTCCCATGCCGCACCATAGCGGTGATACATATCATCGAGCGATCCCGCGTCAGAAGCGAATGGGCGGATCGTTGTCTGCTGACAGTGGTCAATCCACCAATCCATGCACGCGACAACGTGAGCAAGTGTTTTTCGTAACGAGCCAAGCCCAATAGAAAACTCAGCGTCAAGTTCCTGATCACTTAGAGGCTTGCAGGCAGCGAAAATGCGATGAGTAGCCCAACGATCAAAGTTTAAGAGTATTCGTAGTGGCTCCGATTCCATCGAACGCAAGATCTCCTACCTAAATTGACGAAAAAAAACGGGCTCAGCGACGAACGTCCGCATCGCAAATGTCGCTGCCAAAAAAACCATCTGAAATCAGACGATCCCCGGCTCCGGTGCATCGCAGTGTTCGTACTCCTTGATTCGCAGGAGGCCCCAGCACCGAAGAGAAGGCCCGAGAACCTCTCGTCATCAACGCCAAAAAACGCCCGCCCGGAAAATACTGAGCAACCGAGTCCGTGAGGGTACAGGATACAGAATCCATTGTCACGAAGACAGGAAGAAAAATCGACCATTTGAGATAGAAGGCATATCAGAATACCGGGACCGTAAGCCGTCGATGCGAAACTGCATCCGGTTTTCGGATGAGAGCTTAGAGCTTCGGTTGAGCAACATGCTACATTTGCAGTAGTACAACTAGCTGTACATAGGAATTCATCAGAAGTCGAGCTGTACCAAGCTTGGTCAGCAGAATTGCCCAATTTTCAACCGCGTGAATAGCAAGTGCGAGCCCCCACCAAGAGTGACAAGGACGCCAGCAAACACATCGCGAAAAAATTGAATCTGCGATACATTGTGTCGCCGCACAGCGCGGACGTATTCGTTGTCCTTGATAGTAAATGTTGTATCAATCGCGACCACGCAAAACCCCATTCTTTCGACAAACGACGGGCATCACATAGCCCCAGCAAATGGGGTCGCGACTGTTTGTAATGGACCGGCGGGAGCTTAGGTGTATGGGCTTGCTAAGTGCAGTTTTGGTTGCAGTATGAGATATAGAACAACACGCGGGACATTGTGAATCGTGGGATGCCCGCAAAGGGTACCGCTTGTCAGTGCCAATTCACACCGCAATTATGGCACATTTGTGAGTGATGCGTTCGGACTCGCTGTCTACAAACGGGACATGGTGGCCCATAATCGAATGGTACACGACGCTTTCCGAAACTAGCAAGCTCCTTTTCTTCCAGCTCCAGATCTCTCGTTAGCCTGCGCCACCATGGAAATCCAATGTAGAGCTTTGAATCGTCTTCGCATGTCTCAAGGTAAAGTATCTCATCGAATATACGAGCAGTCAGGACTGCGTTGTCCTTTTCGTCCTTTATGTACTCAATTCGATCGGCCTTGAACCGTGCGAACAGTTCCCAAGGGTTCAGATATCGCGAAGAATATTCCTCTAACCAAACTGTATCCGTTGATGAGTGCTTGGTGCAAAACAACGTAAGCCCGAGCCCATTAGATCCGAATACGCCCGCATCACGTGCACGTTTAAGTCCGAGTGTGGTAGCGGCATGAACCTCCACCGAAAGATGTCGAAAACTTCCCTGTTCGCTTTTCGATTCGTATGCAGACTTCAGCATACCGTTCGGAACTTCATAGTGACGCATGATTTCGCCAGTAAGCTCCCAATTGAAAGCATCCCATCGATAATCCCCAAGAATCGTGTCCCGCAGGCTTATCTTGTGTTCGCTGAGCCAATCGAGTTGATGGTCATCTGAAATAAGTTTGTCGCGTCGAGAATCGAAGCCGGACTCAGTCGATGCAGCCGGCCAGATTCCTGCGAGGTCGTCAGTGGTGCAAATTGCGAAGCTGTAAAATCGTTCGTTCGGCAGCAGCGTGGTTAGCTCTTTCCAGCACTGCTCGGTCGCGGCGGAAACGGCATTTGCAAAAGCGTCAATGTCTAAGAGATTTTCCATTACTAAATCGAATAACGATCCTACTGACCGAGCACAAGCTGTAGACTCAACACAAGTCAATACGGCTGTTCGAGTGCTTCGCGTGCATCCAATTGCTTCATAATTATATCTGCCGACTAAACCACGTGGAGTTTGATGCTACGCTCCACCGATGACTTTCGCAACTTTGACGTCAGGAGAGATCAGAATTACGCAATGACCAACGGCAATTGCAGGTTCATATCGCACATAAACAGAGTACCAATCGTCTGTGGTGTGAAACGTTGTAGCTTGCACCAAGCGGCTTGGTACTTTCAGTAGCCAAATCACAGTTCAATCTTTGGAGTGCCGTCAGTTTCCCGCATTGGGTATAAGGTAATCGACATCGAAAAGTCCGCGTTGGAGACGAGTTTGAGGAGTGCCGTTGGAAAGAGGTAGTTGTACCCCCATGAATCCCAACAATGGAAACCAACATTGAAATTCCGTTTGGAACAGGCAGCAAGTTGAGACTTCGCTAAGCCCGAAAGACCTCCAATCGCATCGAGCAAAGCTCCAATATCATTCAACGCATCCGAGTTAAGCTGATTGGCTTCGTACGACGCAGACCAAGTGCCATCCGTCAACTGCGCGTAATGTAGCTGGCAACACGAAACCGAGAGTTCACTGTCTAACACGTCAAATGCAACAGGTGAAAGCAAATCTAGGTCCGTGTTTGCGTAGTCACTGTCGATTGTTGGCAACTGAGCTCCCATGTTTCTAACCGATAACGTCCAAGTTACCCGACCCAACGCCAAAATGGTCTCTAACGCTCGGAAGGAACCGGCGAGGGCTTTGGGGCAACATCTTGTCTGTCATTTCTTCGAGCGACCAATGTATACTGCACCGTGGGATGACGTAGAGACCTTGCAATTCTTGAGACCGTTTCGAAGTCGCTCTAATCCGCCTTCCGAAATTCGCGAATCCGCCACATCGAGATCGACAAGCGTGTCAAGAGTCAGGAGATAGTCAAGACATGCGTCTGTCAGATTGCTTTTGTCATCCTCCCCATAGCGTACGGTCTTGGCGAGCCAGAGGTGTTGCAAAATCGGAGGCTTGCCGATGGTTTGTAGACCTGAATCTGTGATGTTGCACGATGACAAATCAAGAACGTTCAGTGTCTTATGGTTCTTGAGGTGCGCCAGTCCTCGATCAGATATCTTGGTCTTCGCAAGATGAAGCATCGATATCTCGGGAAGCTTCGCGACGGTTGCCAACATTGCATCTGTAGTTTCCGTCCCTTCAATCTTCAGGATCTGGAGGTTCTTCAACTGAGCAATGCTTTCCGCAGACGAATCGGTAACGGATGTGTACGAAAGGTCTAGCGACTGAAGCCCCGTAAGGGCAGCCAGTCTCTTCAAGTCCGCGTCGGTGGTCGACGTGCCAAAAAGCGAAAGGGATACGACATCGTCGAAGGCAAGTATGTCATCAATAATGTCCGGTGTGACTTCTACCCTCTTTGCAGAGCTCCCGTTGAGCCGCAGCGAAACCGCTCCACCGGCATCGGAGACATCGATCTGTAACGTCCCCTGTGCAAAACAGACTGCGCCGCTGAACGCTAATACGAGCGAAAGAAAGTACGTTTTCATTAGGTTTCGAATTGTGACAGAACGACGATCGTCACTCGGTCGCGGCAAGCAACGTCTTTAAAAGTCAAAGCACCCGAACCGCGACTTGGGCGCACGCTTTAGTTCTGTCTCTTTGGACTGGAGTTCTGACATAAGAATCGATCCAGTGAACACAAGGCCTAAACGGATCGAATCGCGTAGATTACTAAATAGAACACAGCGAAAATGCAAATGCAATACGCAATCATCATTCCCAACCAAAAGCTGTTAGCGCAAGGCTCCTTCCTACTCATCGCCCAAAACAATGTTCCGGCGGGAATACCCAAAATCAAAGCACCGACGAATGCGAATCCAAGCATGACCGCAGTATCACTGAGCGGGAACTGAACTGGGCTGATCGCAACGATTGCCCCAAGCATACCGCATATCGGCGTGATCAAAGGTGCATAATGCTGAATGCTCCGCGTCATTGATTCCTCTAAGACAGAAAAACCAGATTCAACGAGTAAGAGCCGAAACAAAAACTCGAAAGTGGCCTATCGACCAAGCACTTAGCTGTAGTGCATGGTTCGTCGATTCCCTGTGAAAGGTCAGGGATATCGTGTGGCGAATAACTCGCAGGCGACCTCCACTGGAATCAGTTGAATGCAATATCCGTTTTCCGTCTAGGAAGTACCTGGTCCGGATGAAACCAACATGAAAAGGCCTGTTTTCAATAGACTCCACCGTCCGACGAACGCCGGCCATCATCGAGGATGAGATGGGAACTCAACGCAAGTTCGCGTTATCACTGACGTCCTTCGTGTGCATATCATGGTTCTACTTCAGCGTGCCCTGGCTGCTTCGATTGTGCACGCTTGACGAATCCGGC
>CAIXME010000914.1 GCA_903920425.1 uncultured Pirellula sp.
CCAGTCTCCACAAGTTGAATTCACCTAGTTTAAGGGCATCCGCCCTATCGTTGAACGGTCCTCCGAAGCATTTCCATTTTTTGGATTCGGATTCGTCGAGCCGAGCACCCAGTAGATAGAACGCAACAGCGCTGACACCATTTTTCGGAATTCGACGGGATGTCGCGTCTGCCACGTGCAATGGTTTGCGATTTCGGCCACTTCGCTGCCGTTACCCTATCGAGTCACAGCGGTCCGGCTCGGCAGGTGCGACCTAAGTCGGGTTGTGTTATCTTGATGACTATGAGCGAACCACGCGCGACATCCAATCCACCAGAAATCCCAACCCTCTCGACCTCCTTCTTGGTGAAAACGCAGAGCATGGACCCGGCTAGTTGGAGCAGACTGGTCATGACGTTTGCTCCGATCGTATACCGATGGTGTCGGCGTTCTGGAATACGCGAAGCGGACGCGCCAGATGTCGTGCAAGACGTTTTCGCCACCGTTGCCCGCGGTATCGCAGGCTTTGAAAGAAGACGGGAGCAAGGGAGTTTTCGAGCCTGGCTTGCCACAATCACGCGCAGCCGTGTTCGCGATTTCTTGCGAAAGGACTCTCGACACGGTGCGGCAGAAGGTGGCACCGCGGTACAGGAACTGCTGCAGAACATTCCAGATGAACTCGATTCAACCATTTGCCCCAAAGGTATCGAGGCCCCGTTGGCAAAGAGAGTCCTGGAACTCGTCCGCGCAGAGTTTGAGGAAGTCACCTGGCAAGCTTTTTGGCTGACTACTATCGATAGCTTGCCCCCGTCACTTGTTGCCGATCGACTTCAACTTTCACTTGCAAGTGTTTATCAAGCAAGAACGCGAGTATTGCGAAAACTGCGTCAAAGGATGTCCGAATTTCAGGAGTAGCAGAAGACGGCAATGCGATTCTCGAGTTCGAGACAGCTCCGATTGGAACATCTCGATTTCATGAGAAAGGCGGACATGATGCCAAGTCGCCCGCTATCGAGGCGCTATGCTCCAATTCAATGCAGCCCAAGGAACGCAGGATGCTGGATTCGGGAACGACGTGTTGGTGGTGTTTCGCGCAGAAATGAGTGCACTAATCGTATGTACCTAAGTACACACAACAGTGAGCAGCCTCCCACAGCTTTTAAGATCTGCAATGATCTTCTACTTTGCCTTCGCTAGTTCCAACCAGCTTTGGAAAATACTAGCCACAGCAACTGCCTGCCTTACTGTCGACCTTTACTCCCGCAATGGTCTCGGTGAACGACTTCATGCACTGCTCACTGCAGAAGTAAAATGTCTTTCCATCTCGATCCGTGTGCAAGGCAACACTCTCGTTGACTGCCATTCCACAGACCGGGTCTAGTGTGGGAGTTCGCTCGATCTCCACAGGCTCTTTTGGATCGTTAGCTTCTTTCTCCTTGATAGATCCCGCGGTGAGTTTTTTGTCGCTCCCCTCGCCAAGATCACTGGCCGTAGCCGCTGCTCGTCCCAAGTCATAACGTGTATGATCGGGCTCTGAGTCGCAGCCGCTGTTTGCTTGAGTTTTAGTACCGATTCTAGACGAGTTCATGAGCGGGCTCCTGGATAAGATTGGTTCAAAGAGAGAGTTGGCAACAATGCAAGCGATTGCGTTTTGGTGTTGTTGCGCACTCATGGCCAACGCAAATACCGTACCACGTAAACGCAATTGACTAGCCGCTCCAAAGCAGTAACGAGAACGCGAGTGTTGGTTCAAGGTGATCGATCATCGAACAACAAACGAATAAACAACATCTGTTGACGGCGAAGAAAATCCGTTTCTGTAACATTGGACTTCCCCCGTATTGTTGGCTTCGAATTGTGCCACGAAAGCCCTTGGAATTCCAGGAATTCTCATTCCCCACACCACGCGAAGAAGACATGCAATCGCATTTTTCATTTGATCGGATTTCGCAAGTACGGCATAGCGAATGCGTACCTGCGGAACCATCAAGTGATCAACTACTCTCTAGAAGGCGGTTCGTATGCGGTACTATTTTTCATTGGCTCTCGTCTCGTTGCTGACATGCAACATGGTCGAGGCCAGCAACGTTACAGCTCGTGTGTCAGGCGGGCAATTGTTTATCTACGGAGATGCTGGCGACAACAGCATTTCTATTGCGTCATTGCAAGCGGGTGAGATCGATGTGATTGGTACTCCGGGTTTCAACGGAGAACCCACGTCGATCAATGGCCAACCAAACGGGGCCGTCCGGCTGACGGGTTGGAATGGTGGGATATTCTGCTATTTGTATGGAGGATCCGATAGCGTGTCTCTCTCCAACGGGACAGTATTGGGTGCAACTCACTTCGACCTTGGCGATGGCCACGATGATCTACTCATCGGGTCGATGCCTTTGGCCCTTGCACCTGATCTCATATCGGTTCCCCCGACGACAAATGGAACCGTCGACCTGCAGTCCTCTCTGTATGTGATTGGTGCGAACGGCGATGACTTTGTTTCTTTGATAAACGTCAAAGTAAAGTATGGCACGACATTCGACCTCGGGGATGGTGCCGACGAACTTCAGGTTGGAGACAGCACCTTTTCGGGCACGATGGTAGATCTACAATCGTTTTGCAACGTCTATCCTGGCA
>CAIXME010000915.1 GCA_903920425.1 uncultured Pirellula sp.
GACACCCTCTAGGGCTTGCTCGATCGGGTCTTCGAGAGAAACGAGACTTCTGCGAAGGGTGGTTTCTGCTTTCGCGAGTTGCTGCATCATTGCATACGCAGTGGTGGTTTTTCCGGCCCCGGCAGGGCCAGCGATTAGGATTACGCCGGATGCAGCAGCAATGGCATTTTGGATACGATTGATGAGCTCGGTTTCAAGGCCTAGATCGGACAGCAACCATTTACACGATTGTGAAATGGAAAATCGAATTGCGATACGTTCGCCATGCAGTGTTGGCATCGTGCAAACTCGTGCATCGCTACCGTTGAGGGGAAAGTGGATGCGGCCCTCTTGCGGGACGTCCGTCTTGTAGCTGAGTAGTCCCGAAATCGATTTGATACGAGCAATCACTTGCGTCGAATTTGCCAGAGGGATCCGAACGAGTTCGACCAGCACGCCATCAGCGCGCATTCGGACTTCCAAACCTGATGCCGTAGCATCCAAATGCAGATCACTCGCTTTGCAATCGATCGCGGTTTGAAAAAGGCGGTCAGAAAACTTCGTTGCGAAATCGTCAGAACGATAGTTGAGTTCCGACAGAAGCTTTTCGCGAGTTATCTCAATAGAATTCGAAGAAGAATTGGGGGGCATGCCGGGCGATTGGGATGGATGAGTCTGTGGGCGATTCGCGAAGAGGCGAGCAGACTCCAGGATACGTCACATCGAATGGCCCCGCAATGTGACGGCAAAAGAATACGATGCATGAAACGTTCGCTAGGCTGCGTTGCTACGCGCCGTCAGCTCATTGTTGGCGTTTTCCACCGTTTGAGCGTCGATTTTCGTGCGATCTTGTGCAAAGGCCACCATGAGTGACAGATCACACAGACGATTGATGCGTCGCGGGATGCCCGTGGTCATTTGTTGGATCGTTCGGAGTGCATCGTCATCGAACATCAATGGTTTGTTCCAGCCGGCAACTCGCAACCGGTGGTGGATATAGGCCACGGTTTCTTCGGTACTGAATCGTTCGAGCACACAGCGAACCGAGATGCGGTCCTCGAGAGCCGAGTGGCGGGCCAAGTGGGCCAGCAGCAAGGGAGAGCCTGACAGGATGATCGTCATGGCCGATTCGGATGCGGTGGAATCGCAGGCCAAATTGAGCAAGAGTCGCAGTGGTTCCAGGGAACCGCAATGATCCAGCAGATGCGCTTCATCAATCGCAATCAAAGCGTGTTGATTGTCCCCAGCATTGTGCCGCATCATCCGTTCGATCGTTTCGATGGATTGACCGATACCGCCAAAAGTATCCGATCCTTCGTGCGGCGCCATCTGTCGTGCGATATAGCGAATCAACTGGTCGGCTGGCATTGATGGATACACCACGCGCACGGTTGGGGCAACGAATTCAGGCAGTTGGGCGATTGCTGCGTCGAGCAGCATCGTTTTTCCTAGGCCCGATTCGCCGCAGATCACAGCGACCGAACGACGCATCTCGATCGCATAGTGCAGCTTCAAGAGTGCAGCTTGATGCGAATCGGATGGGTAGTAAAAACTCGCGTCAGCTCTGTTGTCAAACGGACGGCATTTGAGAGTCCAGTAAGATTCGTACATGGATTGAAGCCCATCCGCTTGAATGAGGAAAACGGTATACCGATGTTGTCCAAGTACCAGTCTTTAGGACTGGAAATTTTCTACTAACCCGATCGAGGATAGTCCCATTCCTTGCAGGATACTCACTGCGGAATCGACTTTTTCTTTGATGCTGAGTTCCGTGTCAACGACCACGATAGCCGCGTCGACGATGGTCTCTTGTGCTACACCTACCATATCGCGTTGATCTAGATTCAATCGATTTGCGTCGATGAACACCATATCGAACGTGGCCGAGATGCGTTTGATGAGTTTCGACATGCGATGAAGGTTTGCGTGCACCTGTGGAGCCGAAACCACGCTAGTCAGTGGAAACAGGGTGATCCCATCTGCAATGGAATGGACTGCAACTTCATGTAGTGGGATGTTCTCAAAGAGACAATCCTGCCAACCGTGTTCTAGTTCGAGCCGCAGTTGGTCGATCAGGCTTGGGCAGAATGTATCGCCGTCTACCAAGGCGACGCGTAGGCCGGTTGATGCAGCACATCGGGCCATATGCATCGCAACGGTGCTTCGCCCTACTCCACGCTCACCGCTGGTGATGGCCATCACTTTCAGTCCATCTCGGTTGGCCAAGTTCAAATGCTTGCCGATTTGTCGAAATGCATCACCGTGTGACGCTTCGATCTGCTTGACTACTTCGGGCCAATAGAACATGTCTACTTCCCAGCTTGGCGAAAACGGAATCGGTACCGAGAACGGGATCGGAGTCGCACTCGCTGGCTGTGGCTCAGCGATGGGCGTTACAGGTATGCTTGGAGGAGCGTTTCTGTGTTGCGTGTGTGGAGCGTCGAATCGCCGCGAGGTCGCGGCATCTTGGTGCGACGTTGCTGGAATGGATTTGGATGGCGGGGCGATTGTTTCGTGGTGCACATCGCCCGCCGGTGCGGATTCTGGAAATCGCGTGGTAGGTGCCGATCGCTTGGCATGTGGCGTTGGCGAGCCAGTTCCAAAAGCGATTGGCTCAGCAATTTCTGCTAACGCTTGTTCGGTTGGGCGTGTGTTGATTGGAGCCTTGGGAGCAGTGTGGCCTTGTAGCCCATCGACAAAGAGAACCTGCTCGTACTGCATTGAGGACGAAGCTTGTACCGGCGAAGCTGTTTGTCCCATGTGGGTCGCAGAGGTTGCAGGGGTAACAGGCAAGGGACGTCGCGTCTTTGCCGATTCGCTGCTGACTGCTTCGACACCGTTGCGAACGACGGCAGGAACCGACATCGATTCCATTGCTTTCATGCCGCGTTCGACGCCATGTGGATTCCAGACACCGGGGCGTTGGGTCGGCGTGGTAGCCGAGGCCGTTTGAAAAAGGGGAGGCAACTCTTGTGACGAGGCCGCATTGGGCCTTGCCGTGTTACCACGCATGGTCGTTTCGGTGTGGCTAGGATCAATACGGAGATTTGGGCCGTTGGGCGAGGTCCTCATGTTTGAGGACGTTGGCGGAACTGGCTGATGAGGCGCCGGCTGTTGAGGCGATGGTGTATGGGGTGTCGCCTGACGTGTACCTGTCTGATGCGGCATCGCAGTTCGTGTCTGTCCTGGATGGACCAACGGTTGCCCTGATGCTTCCGGAGCGTTGGAGTTGGACGCCGGCATTTGCTGGGCAGTCCGGTTCTTTAGGTATGCTCTCAAGAAAGCTTGGTTCACTTCGCTCATGATCAATTCCATTCAATCAAATGTGATGCGGAGAGGTTAGTTACTTGGTGGATAACCAACAGAATTGCCGCTTTGGGTGGGAGCAGGGCCAATCGGAACGTAAGGTGCTGTAGGAGCACCTGTTGTGGGCGCTGATTGCGATGCGTTGCTAGGCTGCTGGATCAGTATGCCTTGGTAGCGATTCGAGTTGTTGCCTGCCGGTTGTTTCAGCAATGGGTTCTGGGCGTTTTGCAAGCTTAAACCGTTGCGTGAATTCAATGCATTTTGCTCGTACGCCGGAATGGTGAGAGGATTTAGCTCTTTCGATAGCGGTGGGTACGCTTGGCCTGACAAGACCTGAGGATTTGTTGGTACCGCTACAGGGAGCGATGTTGGACCCGATACTGGCATGGTTGGAACGTAAGGAGATCTCGCTTGATTGAATGCAGGATTTGTAGTCGGTGACGGAGCGATTGATTGAGCCGTGGACTGAACCATCGCAGGTGCATTTTGCATTTGAGGGTCTGCGTTGGCGGCATTGGTGCGATGAAGTGCGATTAGATCTCGCGTTGTCAGTGGCACACCGGTGTCGAAAATTTGATTTCCAGGCACTGCCCCCTTGGTAGCTTGTGGCGGTTGGGCGGCGGTTGAATCAGGTCTTGCTGTGCTGCCAGAGTTGGAAATGGTTTGTGGTGGATTGGTTTCAACACTGCCCGCTGTTGGAGACTCCAGCGCGAGAGGAAACTCATCGGCCTGCGGCGCAGTTGGAATAGTGGTTGATCCCGCGACTTCGAGCAGAGTGGGTGCAAACGCAGGCTTTGCGGTGACTTGAGGTTGTGTCGATGCATCTTGCGATGCTGGGGTTAACATGAAGCCAGAGGGCGCCTCTTCTTCGGAGGAAGCGACATGTGTTGTCGAGGGCTCAAGCAAAATCGGAGAACTGCTGCTGGTGGAGCTCGATTCGCTTTGGGACTGGCCCGATGACGACACCTGGTTCGCAATGGAATTCGATGTCGATTCAACAACCGTTGAGGGCGCTGACGGCGAGAGTTGGAATGGTGGAGCATCGGTGGTCGACGATGCTAGGCCCGCTGGGATCGATGTCGTTCCCGCAGGAGTCGTTGTCGTCTCCGGAACACTTGGCACAGCAAGCCCCGATTTCGCGAGCTTGTCGTGAGTGCTTGGAGACGAGTTCCGCAAAATCAACATGCAAAGAATCACCGCAAGAACGGCGATCGTAGCATTGTAAACGCGGTTGCTGATTCGGCTTGGGTAAGCGGTTCGACCGCTGGTCATCGGTGGAATGACATCCGATGCAGGTGGTGTGGCCTGTGACTGCAATTCAGGAAGGATCGAGGTGACGGCATCCTGGTTTACCACTTCGCTTTGTTTTTGTGAGCCTCGAGTTGACTGAGAGGCTGGTTCTTTGGCTCCGCTGCCGACGATGAGTGGCTGCACGTTGCGGAGCGAAAACAGGACAGGAACGGAGCTTCCTGCCGCGCCGCGCGGATAGGGATTGAGATCTTTAGGCTTGTTGGATTCGGACATTGGGGACGATTCCTTTCGATCCAAGCTGCCCTTAACCGGGCTCGTTGAGTTGCATGGTGGCGAACGAAGAGCGACGGTTTTCCGAAGCATCGACGTTCTCTGATGGATTCTCTACTGGCGATTATCGGCTCGAGAATTCGGATTCTTGAGTCTTTAACGATCGGAGAATTTGGGCGAGCTAGGAAGCTTTTGAGACCAGTCGGTTCGGTGGCTACCTTGGCCGTTCGAGGCTAGAAACGGGCGAGCGTTGGGGAAAGATCAGTTTGGGAATTCAATGGAGTTTTCAGCTAAAAAGTGGGTTTGCTGGCAATCCGGCTCGTTCGCAAAATGGAAATCGACGCCGGACAATCGTCAAACAAGGCAAGGTCGACGATCAATGATCCCAAGAAAAGTTCAAAATTGACCCGCAAGGTGGGGGAATTATTCCTGCAAAGTATCATCGAAAGAGAGGTGTCTCCGAACGCAAATCAACAGACCAACGAGTAGTGCATGATGAAACCTGGGCGTGACAAGCGGTTCCGAAAGCTAGCGATGGAATCGCTCGAGTCCCGCCGTGTCATGGCCTCGCTTCCCTTTGGAGCGGAAGCGGATGATACGGGCGAGTTCATGTTGGGGCGGATTGCGGTTACGCCCGTGTTTCTGGAGAGCGATGGGTCCATCGATCCCAGCACGGAGAATTGGACGCCAGGGCACATCAGTTCTGTCCTAAACAACATTCAGACTGGATTGAATTGGTGGACACAGCTTTTGGCCACCAAGAGCGACGTGCACACCTTGGAGTGGGTCATCGATACCACGTTTGCGACGACACCCAAGTCGACACCGTACGAGCCTATTGCTCGGAATTCCAATGCCTACGCGTTGTGGGTTTCTCGATTTCTCAGCGATGTTGGCTTTAGCGACAGCAGCAATCTCGAAACCAACGTACGATCTTTCAATAACGCCCAGAGAACCAAGTTAGGAACGGACTGGTCGTTTACTATTTTTGTGGTCAATTCCGTCAACGATGGTGATGGAAGTTTTGCACCCGGCGGGTCTTTCTCTCGGGCGTTCGCATTTGCTGGTGGTTTGTTCGAGGTCGTCCCATCCACAAGACCTGCCTCGACGTTCACCCATGAAACCGGGCACCTGTTCTGGGCTCGAGATGAGTATACGGGTGGAGGAAACTACTATCAAAAACGAGGCTATTACAACTCACAGAATACGAATGCAATCGACCTGAACCCGACTCAGAATTTTCAACAGAGTCCAAGTATCATGTCGGCCGGATCGGTTTTGCAAACGGCTTACGATACCCTGACGACTGCAGATGCGACGTTAGCCCAGATAGGTTGGCAGGATTCGGATGGGGATGGAGTTTTTGATGTTTTAGATGTCCCCTTAAAATTAGAGGGAACAGGACGTTTGAACCAAGATACTGGTTCGTACCGATTTGTAGGGCGGGCGTCGGTTCAGACACTTCCGAACAAAAACTCATCGGGATTGCAAAACGACATCACTCTCAATCGGATCAGCCGCATTGAGTATCGCATCAACGAAGGTGCATGGCAGACATATTCAAGTCCAAACAGCTATACCGTGGACATTGATCTCAATATTCCGCTGACAACCACGCAGGGGAAGATCGAGATTCGAGCGATCGATTCTCGAATCGGAATCGTCAGCAATATCTTCACGGGTACCCTGGGGCCGATACCGGATGTCACGACACGACCAGGTATTCAAGGGTTTGTGTGGAACGACGAAGACGGCAACGGCAATTGGACGGCAACCGAGAATGGACTTGCGGGAATGTCGGTAACGCTGGTTGACGCCCAAAAGCAACCTCTCGTTCTCCAAACGATTATCGAACCGGACAGTTACACCACGGGTATGTTCAATAACCCGGTATCCGGAATACGATTGGATGTCATAGGGGACGATGCGACAGGTAACTTGGGGATTTTTGAGGACCCGGACACTTCGACGGGTACCAAAATATTCAAGCCGTTTTCTATGTCGGTTGGCAACTATATCGATGCCTTCAAGGGAAATAGCCAGCAGTTTCGCGCTCGGTTGGACAATCCAACCACGTATGTATCGATCGATGCGATAGCATTGACCGACAACACGGACGTGCGGTTAGATGCATACTCCGCCGACGGTGTATTGATCAAGAGGTTCGAACGCAAGGGAATGCTTTCGGGGCAGAAGGTCACTATGGAGGTGGGGACCGATTCACCTCAGATTGCGTCAATCATTGCGAGAGGTTTTGATAACTCCTTCGTCAAGCTTGATAACTTTCGTTATGGGCCAAAGAGCACTTCGCCAACGGCGAGCGATGGAAGCTACTTCTTGCCATACTTGCCAGCAGGCACTTACAACGTATTGGTACAACCCAATGCGCTTGGATATCGCTTTACTGCTCCGGTGACGGGATTGCAAACGGTGGTGTTAGCCAGTGCAGGCGTTGCCGCGCATCAAGACTTCGGAATCAATCGCGAGCCTAGTCCGTGGCAAAATCCAAGACTTGCAGAAGATGTGGACAACTCCACGGATGTTGGCCCATTGGATGTGTTGGTTTTGATCAACGAGATCAACAAAAACCAATCCCGACCTTTGGACAACTCTGGGCTCACGACACCGCCCTACTATGACGTCAATGGCGACCGAATTATCTCCCCTTTGGATGTGCTTCAAGTCATCAACTTTTTGAATCGACGCAGCAGCAGTGGCGGCGGGAATACGGGAGGGGGCGAAGGGGAAATTCGAACCGCCTTGGGAGGTGGTACCACGGCAACAACGGCGCCTGCCGCTTCACAAGCTCCGTTTCTTAGCTTTGTGATCGATGCCAAGCGGGAGATGCCAAACACTTGGATTATCCAAAACTCGAGTGAGCGAGCGAGTCGGATGGAAACCGGGGCGGAGCGCTGCGGTTGTCCTGCGTGCACATCCTTTGAGCCATCCGGCGAATCTAGTCCTGCCATTCTGGATATCACAACAGCCATCGCGAGCTCCAAACAGGATGGCGATCGCGATGCGCAGTCCGTGTTGAGTAGCGAATTGGATGCGTTTTTGGCCGAATGGAACGTCTAGTTGATTGACGTCCTTTGTGCCCAATAGCGAACAAAAGCGGGCGGCACAAACGCAAAGTTGCAGACGATCATCATGAACCCAAAGGTAATCATCCCAAGGAAGATCGCGATGCCGGCATGTACCATCACGGCAATCATGAGCACCCATGGTCGAGTCTTCATCGGCCATACCAGCGCAGCATAGCTGACTTCCCAGAACAACGTGATGTGCGTTAGCGCAGAAACAATAATTGGCGAGTAGCCAATCCAGGTCAGGTCCAAAGATTGGTATTCAAACGAAGCCGCTGTGTACCAAAGTGCGCTACCATCCCACCACATTTCACCGCGCAATTTGCCTATCCCACCAAAGAAATAGATGACACAGAGATGCAACTGCATCAATCGCGTCGCCAGCGTATTTGTCCAGCAAGACGTAGGTGCAGAGGAGTGTTCAGAACCATAGGTAGATGTACGGCGCTGGCCAGTCAAAAGGGAGAGCCAAGAGTGTTTGAGAAAAAGAGCAGGAAAGCGTTGTTGGAGGCCCCTGTCGATACTCCATTGGTCACCTGGTCTCGCAAGACACAAATACA
>CAIXME010000916.1 GCA_903920425.1 uncultured Pirellula sp.
CCATCCTGGGTCGCCGAAAGGTTGTCCTCGACGTGCGCATCTTCTAATCGCCTCAAGTTCTTGATCGCTCATGGCTTCGTTGACGCGACTCTTCCAATTCGGAAGCCTCGGGATCGGCCATGGGGTTAGGAGTCTTGGTTGCGGTTCCGGTTCTTGAAGCCAACGCCAGAGAGAACCCCATCGCCATTGCTCCGCTCGATCTACCAATCCAGCCCGCAATGCGTTTCTTTCCACGTAGCGACAGACAACGAGAAAATGTTCATCGCTTTGAATTGGAAAGCTCTTGAATCGCTGTTGATAGACATGGCCATATCCTCCTGTTTGGTAGTGAGCATGATAGCGCATGGTGTGCGTTCCGCCGACCCATTTCATAAATCGACTCATTTCGCCATCAAGCAGCGGTCGCAGTACCAAGTGATAGTGGTTCGGCATCAACTGATAGCTGAGTAGCTCAATTTGGTATCGCTCCAATCCTTCGCCCAGAATCTTTTCGAACGCGACGTAGTCTGCTTCCTTCTGGAAAATGGTCGCACGAAGATTCCCTCGATTTAGGACGTGGTAAATTCCCGAAGCTTCATCGGCACGTGGTGGTCTTGGCATGACAAGAGAGTAGCAATTGATTGCGAGCCTGAAAAGAGACCTGACGACCTGCCCCCTTTTTGGGAGCGTCCAAGAGCGTAGTAGTTGAATGTGAACCCGAAAAAGAGACCTGACCCCTTTTTGAGTTTTTCGATCGATTTATGCTGGAGCAATCGAATATTGGCTTGGCATTCGGGTCGATTCCAGCTTGAATGGGCTTTCCAATTCGGTCGAACTGTTCGCGAAACAGCAATCGATGGTTCCCCATTTTCCATTCCTGTGGAGTCCCACTTTGATATCTCGTCGAGCGTTTATTGGTTCGGCTTCGTGCACCGCAGCAGCCGCATATCTGGTCGGTCCATCCCATCCGAGTGTCGCGGCAGAATCCAAAGCACCCAACGCGACCACTGCATGGAAAGGGGCGAAAATCCTGACCGCGCAGGGCGAGCCAATCGCCGATGGAGTGCTCGTTATTCGCGGCTCTAAAATCATCGCTGTAGGTCCGAGTGATTCGACCGCCATCCCGTCCGACGCAAACGTGGTGGACGCGAAAGGCAAATGGATCATGCCTGGTTTGATTTGCACGCACAGTCACATCGGCGGGCTTGGAGCGGCGGACGGAAGCAGTCCCATCCAGCCTGGGGTTCGAGTGCTAGACTCGTTGAACGTGCGCGACTCGGGTTTTCGTCGCGCTCTCGCTGGTGGGTTGACCACGCTCAACATCATGCCCGGTTCGGGGCACCTTATCAGTGGCCAAACGGTCTATTGCAAGCTGCGTTTCTACGAGTCTTCACCCCGCACGATCGATGAAATTCTGATTCGCGATGCGGACGGCAAGCCGGTTGGAGGGCTCAAAATGGCCAATGGCACCAACCCGATTGGTGACGCTCCGTTTCCTGGCACACGGGGCAAATCGGCGTTTCTCGTTCGCGAG
>CAIXME010000917.1 GCA_903920425.1 uncultured Pirellula sp.
GGCAAGATCCTGGTCATGATGAACAATGACCCAGAATCGGACCCGGAAATCTTTGGAGGTAGTCGACGACTGTACTACGGTCGCTGGGATTACAAATACGAAAGCGCTGCTCGCCAAGGTGCTGCAGGCGCTATCATTATTCATACCGACCATTCCGCAGGCTATCCATTTACCGTCATCCAGACCTCTTGGATAGGCGAAGAGTTCGAACTGGAGGATCGCGATTCTCCACGAATGGATATGAAAGCTTGGATGACCGAAAACGCCACGCGACAACTGGTAAAACATGCCGGTTTCGATCTGCAAGCGCTTCGAGCTCAAGCGGAATCGCGAGACTTCAAACCCGTTCCCCTTGGTATTGAACTGACTACAGAAATCACTTGTGAAGTCCGCAAGAAAGAAACAGCAAATGTTATCGCCGCGTTACCATCCGACGATCCGGAACTGAAAGAGGAATACGTTGTGTTTATGGCTCACCATGACCACATAGGCATGAGCCCTGATCGCGACGCACGGGGTGACAACATTTACAATGGAGCTATCGACAATGCATCTGGGTCTGCCGCATTGCTCTCGATCGCAAAGGCAATAACTCAGAGCGGCATCAAACCACGCCGTACTATTTTGTTTGCCGCTGTCGGTGCCGAAGAACAGGGGCTTCTGGGGTCCAAGTATTTTGCGGCTCATCCCCCCGTTCCCAATGGAAAACAATCCGCGGTCATCAACATCGATGGGATCAACTTTCTAGGCCCTACGAAAGACGTCAACGTTATTGGACTCGGAAAGAGCTCACTCGATCGTTTCGTGGAGACCGCTGCCAAGTATCAAGAACGCGTTGTCGTGCCCGACCGTGAGCCCAGCAAAGGTTTTTACTATCGATCCGACCAATTCTCGCTTGCCAAGGTTGGTGTACCCGGGGTCTACCTCCATTCGGGTCACATCGTCAAAGGAAAGCCAGAGGAATGGGGCAAAGAGCAGTTGGATGACTGGACCGCAAAGCACTATCACCAACGAAGCGACGAGTACGATCCAAAGTGGGACCTATCCGGAGCCGTCCTCGACGTCCAGTTGTTGTTTCATGTTGGGTGGTTGGCTGCTAACGATACGGAAATGCAGAAGTGGGTCACTGGCGATGAATTCGAAGCAGCCAGGTTCCAAGCAATTAGGGCTTCGAAATAATACAAATCGATCCAAAGAACGCCATGGAAATATCAGAAGCCTATCGCTTTTGCCCGGCTTGCGGTGTCAAACGAGATGCGTACGCAACGGCTCGCCCGTTTCGTTGCTCGGCGTGTGGGCATACCAGTTTTTTTGGGCCAGTTACAGCTGTCGGTGCAGTGGTGCTCAACGAACATGGTCAAGTATTATTGATCGAACGGGCAAAAGATCCAGGCAAAGGCAAGCTTGGAATGCCTGGCGGATTTGTCGATCCTAATGAAGCGGCTGAAGTCGCATTGAGAAGAGAGATTCGAGAAGAGGTCGGTATTGAGGTAGAAGACTTTGCATTCTTGATGACGGCTCCCAATTCCTATTCCTATCAAGGGATCGTGAACCCCGTTTTGGATATCTTCTTCCAAACCAACATCAAAGCCGGACAGAGCATCCTGGCCGAATCCTCGGAGGTGTCTTCTTGGATGTGGACCGATCTGAACGAGGAGGTTCTATCGAATATGGCCTTCGCATCCAATCGCCAAGCGTTGGACTTCTACCTCACGACTCAAAAACACAACGCATAATGGCCTGTAGCTAAGATCACAACCCGATGCGTGAGCGAAGGGTTCCAGTCGTGCTTACTTGCATTGATGAATAAGTCTCACACAGAGACGCTAAGACACAGAGTTTTCAAGAATCTGATTTTCTATCAGCTCTTCTCTGTGACCTTTGTCTGTGCCTCCGTGTCTCTGTGTGAAAAATCGAGCCTGAACGCGAACATCACAACCCGAAACGCCCCAGTCGTGCTTAATTGCAATGATCCGTAAGCACTGCTGCAATCCTTCGCACGCGTTAGTTTGCGATGATGATATTGCCTAGCTGTCGCTCGCTAATCCCGAAAGCTAATAAACAATAGATTGCACCGTGGCTCGCAAATTCATCTCCCCGACCAATGGAGATCACTAGGCGTTTTCATAAACTCATGCTGCGGTGCACGATGTTCTAGATCGGTGATCAACCATCGCCCTTGTACTTTCTCTAGCGACATGCTGACCCACCGTGGGACCTTTCCGGCGGTATGACGCGATTCCGCCTCCACAAACACATTCATGCGTACCGTTGCTTTGGGCTCGGTCCGATTCA
>CAIXME010000918.1 GCA_903920425.1 uncultured Pirellula sp.
GCCCGATCTATCATGGCTTGAGACAGAACTCACAACGGCTTCGTCATCCGCTTCCCAGCTTTCGCCGCCAGAGCCCGTGAAACCTTAATCCGAGGCCTCAATCGTCCAAATCGTCTTGCACCGTGCGCTTAACGAGACGCAAGCGGATAGGGCCTTTGATCGATTCGACGTTCCGCTCTTCGATGTCCACTGGCTCCCCCTTCTGCGTGATTTCGATGGAGCCATCGCGAACCATGTCGGCAGCGACTTCGCGGACCGCTGGCATGATTTCTCGCCATTTCTGACCGAAGGTTCTCGCCACATCGGATGGGCAGATGCTCTCCCCGCTTTTCATCATCAGCAGCATGCGCAGAATTTCATCTCGAATGTCTTTGTTGCTCGCGTCTTCGTGTTCCATCCAGCGTGTTTTCATGATTGCTGATTTCTTGCGTGGGTTTTCCGATGCCGAGCAACGAAAAAACCCCGATTGGACTGTGGGTTCAACCGGGGCTTTAGACTAGTGACTAGTTAAGGATGACAGTTCAAGGCAAAGCTAGTTTACCGTAATCGATCTCATGGGCGAGGGGATCACGATGATTAGTCGAGGAACCCGACTAACTCTTGAGACCGGCTCGGTTGTTGGAGTTTGCGAACCGCTTTAGCTTCAATTTGACGAATGCGTTCACGCGTCACCTTGAATATGTGGCCCACTTCTTCCAGTGTGTAGCTGTAGCCGTCACCGAGTCCGTAGCGGAGTTTGATGATTTCACGTTCGCGGTAGCTCAGTGTTTTTAGGACTGCGTTAATGCGATTGCGTAGCATCTCTTGTCCGGCCCCGATTGCGGGGCTCTCAGCCGTACCGTCGGGCAGCAAGTCGCCGAATTGGCTATCTTCGCTGTTTCCAACGGGACGATCGAGCGAAATCGGGTATCGGCTCATTGCCAACACACGTCTAGCTTCTTCTATCGTTGTCTCCGCACGACGAGCAGTTTCTTCGAGGGTCGGTTCGCGTCCTAGCTCTTGCAACAACTGCCGCGAAACGTTCCGAACTCGCGACATGGTTTCCACCATGTGCACGGGGATTCGAATTGTTCTGCTTTGGTCAGCAACAGCGCGGGTGATAGCCTGACGTATCCACCAGGTGGCGTACGTACAGAACTTAAATCCGCGTCGATACTCGAATTTATCGACCGCACGCATCAAACCCGCGTTGCCTTCTTGGATCAAATCCAAGAAGCTCAGACCACGGTTTCGATACTTTTTAGCGATCGATACCACTAAACGTAGGTTGCCTTCGCTCAACTGCTTCTTGGCGCGTTGATACTCTGTGAAGACCTTTTTGACCATCGTCACGCGTTTGCGTAGCGAGGTCGGAGTTTCCTGGGTAGCGACCAAAATCTGGCGAAACTCTCGACGCAACTGAGCCACCTGCGAAGGGGCGACTTGGTGCGACTTGAGGGTAGCCAAATCGTGCATGATCTCATCGACACGGTCGCTCAATCGCTCGAGCACTCCGATCATCGTTTCGATCCGTTGCGTACGCAGTCCCAACTCCTCGATCAACCGAACCGACTTTCGTCGGCGGCGAGCGAGGGATTGCCAGGCTTCATGACGCTTTTTCTCTGGAAGCGACTTGCTCAAAGCGTTACGGTAATCGCGTCGATTCCGCTTGAGCAGCACATCCAGAGTTTTGAGGTTGTGTGGCAATCGTCCAAGGATTTGATCCTTTTCCAGGCGATCCGTGACAGACACCTGAACAGTACGATCGAATGGCAATTCGCCGGTATGCACACGCTTGAGGATCTTGTAGGCAAATTGCACCACGTAATCGCATTCCAACAACTTGGTTCGGAATCGACGTCGAGTGACTTCGATTTTCTTCGCCAGCCGAATTTCTTCTTGACGAGTCAACAATGGGATTTCGCCCATCTGAGTCAAGTACATACGGACTGGGTCATCCGACCAAGTTTCGATCTCCTCCATACCGGAGAGCAAATCATCTTCGCTCTCCAATTGAACTTGATCTTCAGCAACGACTACATCAACGACAACAGCATCGCCCAGGTCATCACCTTCCTCCTCAAGCGACAGTTTGCGAAGGCCATCCATGTCGTCAGCGCTGCGAGGCAAATCATCATCGAAATCCAACAGGCCGTCGAACAAGGTTATAGCTCCTGAAACCACGAAAAAAATGGAGGATCGGAGTGCTCGTGTGTAAGCAAAGTTCCGGTCTTAAAAACGCGTCATCTGTCTTGTTTCCCCGAACCATCAGCTTGCAAGTATTCCGAGACGAACTCGATTTCCGTTGCCAACCATGCTTTGAGAATTAGAAAACGCAGCGTTTTCGCTTCCTAAATACCTTGCTAGAGCGAGGCAAAGGAAGTGTAGCACCTAACTGATTACAGACGTGACTCCGCTAATAAATGGTAAATTTTTACGAATAACGAAAGCCTGCCGTGGCTAATCGACTTTAGACCGTATGCTTGATTGCAAACCGCAATGCCAAACTTGGTGGGCAGGGGACTCCAGTGTATTTAGCGATGAGACTAAAGTACACGCGAGCCAAATAATTGCGGAAATAATTGCTGGTGAAGGAACACGACCGAATCAAACCATCCATGACGCTTTTCATTGCGTCCGTCTTTCACTTGCTCCCAGGTCGCATCGTTGTTCGTCGGTCGTGTTCGTTGGTATTTGCCCAGAAGCTACTTATTCGCTTTTGGTGGCTTTACTTGACGCGTACGAATTCAAGGATGGGTTGGGGTTGGAACCGGCTTTCAAATATCCTTTGGGAAAGCACAGTCGCTGGTGATCAACGGGGCAAAGCAGGACTCACGAACTCGCTTTTCAAGAGCGGTCAGTTTCGTCCCAGAAATGCTCGCAATAAAGCATTTCTTTCGCTACCGTATTCTAACTGCGAACGCGCTCGGGTCTAGTCGCCTAAGCCCTAGTTTCACCCCAATCACATTGCAGACTTAGAATGAGCCGAAACCGACGTCATTGCGTACGGTTCGTTGCAAGCTTGTTTACCAACCCATTTCGCGAAATTCAAACTTCATGTCTCAGTTCTTGCTCCCCTGCCGTTGCGGTGGGGAAATTCACATCAATCGCAGCCAAGCGGGCATGTCTTTGCCTTGTCCACAGTGTGGCGAACTAGTCGAAGTGCCCACGATTCGAAAAATGGCGGAGCTCCGCGTAGCTACGGAATCGCCAACGTCGCAACCGGCAAAGCAATCTACGGCTCTCAGACTTTTTGCGGCAATTTCGCTGATTGTTGGACTGGTGGGTCTTTTCGACGGCGGAATGGTATTCTGGGAACGCAGCAGCATCATCAAAGGCCTCGAGAACATGAAACTGAACATGTCGATGTCTGAGGATGACTTCCTGGGCGACATGAAGGAACTCTCCATGAAAGCTTCACCAGCGGACACATGGGATTACTGGAACCAACTTATTGACGAAGGCCTTACCGCGCCGGATCCCCCAGAGTTTTTCAAATACAAACGGTACGTGGAATCCAGGTCCCCTCGGATGATTCGTTCCTCCGTCATCGGATTTGCGGGCCTCTTATTCTTTGCGATCTGCTCGGTTGCCATGTTTTCGGGTAAGCGAAAGTAAGCCCGGTCGCGACACCATCGGCCCGACGTCGCCGCATTGTCGCCGATGGACGTTTGGGCCGTTCATTTTGATTTGCGATCCGATTTCCTAGCCCCCGGAATCCACTCTGCTTTTTCTTTTTCCGGACTCTTGGATGGCTCGAATGATTTCCCCGCCAAGTCGTGTTCGCTGACAGCGCGGGCCCCGTTGGGTATCTGAGCAAAAACCGTTGCCAACTTGATATCGCGATTCCCGACTGGAAACCTGACACTGCCATTGCGAGCGACGAACGCTTCTAAAGGAATCGAAACCGTTTCCCCCGCTGGAATTCCTTTTGGCTCCTGACAATAAAACTGCTCGTTGAGTCCAACCGACAGATTCCGCCAAATCTCCTTGGTGGGATTGCGAATGGTTATGCAGGGCACCAAGCGTCGATCCTCTGGTCTGTCGCGCGAACTTAGCCACGTAGTCCCCAATTGAACCTGAGCTTCCAATAACGGCTCAGGCAACCTTTTGGTGAAATACGACAACGCCAGTCCACTTGCGATCGGCCCGAATATCAGGACCAACATGAATACGGTTAACTGGCGTGAGGTTAGCGTCAGGGAAGGTCGCATGGACGTCCGTCTTTCGAATCTTTGCTTTGGATGTTCTATTATCAGCCGAGCTACGGAATACTTCACTGAAACCGATGAGCACAACGAAGGAATCACACGCGTGGCAAGTAACGTATCCGAACCGTTTTCCCAACTCGTCCAAAAATTGTTGGCATTCGAGGCATGCCTTCAGGACAATTCGCTGGAAAACGGGTTTGCCTCATCCGCTTCTTACCCCGATAAGTCCTTATCTTTCTTCGAATTTATATCGCAACGCCGGTTTTCGACAGTCGAAAACGCAGCGATGGAACCTGCATGGGCCATATCGGGATCTTCGAAACAGCCACCGCAGCCGACCGCAGAGCGAATCAAAAAGCTCCTGGAGCAGGCAAGGGCTAGTTGCGGCGCGCCGTCGTCGCCCATTGTCGCCATCCTGGGACTGCTCAATGCTGGCAAAAGCTCCCTGGTATCGACCTTTCTATCCGAAACAAACCGCCAGCGAATCCTCATCGGTTCTGCGAATGCGCAAGGAACGCATCGATTCGTGCTCTGGCTGCCCGAGTCCTGGAGACAAACCCCTGTCGTCTGGGAATTCCTTCAAAATCGTCTCCGATCCGTCTTTGGCTGCGATAGCGAGCCTCTTTCGGAAGACCCGCTGGAGGCATCGAGACAATACAACGATATTGCGATCCGTAAATTCGATTTGGCAGACGGATCTACTTTTAGTCGTGCGGCCATCGAGATACCACTGATCGCCACCGATCCCGAACTAGATCGTTGGGGCATCGCATTGATGGATTGCCCCGACGTCCAAACGGGACTATTACCGCCAAATTCCAGCACCGACGCGACAAATGGGCTGGATGAATCATCGCAACTTTTTCACGAGCACTCTCAATGGGTGGCCAAATCAAGATTCAATTTGCTTGCGACTTCAGCACCGCTTTGTTCAGCATTCGTCGTCGTTTTGCCAGCAAATGCCATGCACGATCAAACAGTAAGCCAACTCATCCGGCTGCTTCGCGATCGCATGCCCAATGTCCAGCAAATACTTGCAGTCAACCGAGTGCCCAGAAAGTACGACTCGAGGGAAATCCAGCTTGAGTTGCAGAAACTGTACGGAAGCCATTCGATCAGCAGACAATACATGGCCTACGGATTTGATGGGCCTCTCCTTCGCGAGCGAATCCCAGACCCGCCGTCGCAATTCAATCCCTCACCCAATCGGGAGCTACCGCTTTTTTTCCGGATCGACCCACCGGCTCAGAACCAACCCCCAGCTGCAATCGCTCAAGAAGATTGGCTGCTTTACTTGGGTGGCCAATTGAACCATGTCCACTTGTTTGCAGATACCCAGCGTTCAACACTTCAAAACTTGAGCACAGAAGCAAAGCTAGCATTACATCAATGCGAAGCGTATGTTCGCAGAACGAACCAGGAGCATCGTGAACTACAAAAATTGGTTGCGAATGCTTGCTATGAATTCTCATGTGATCCCGGGGAAACCGGGAGTCAACCCAAGGTCCGCCTCCAGGCATCGCGGCACGTTGTACTCCAGATATCTCAGTCGCTGGAGAAAACAGCCCCGTGGTGGGCAATGCCAGGCCGCTGGACCACGCGGCTTGCCTCATCGGGAAAAGCAACGCTAGCAAATGCGACGCAATGGCTTGAGATACCTAAGTGGTTTTCGGGGAAAACCGAAGCGGTGGGGCAATGGATTCGCGCGAGATGGAAATCCGGACAGTCCGGAAAAATCGTTACAGCCGATACATTAACCCGAATCCTTCAACAGCATGATGTACAAGGTTTGCTTGGGCTTGACGATGGCCCGAGCGAGAATCCGGAATCCAAGCAGATAGTTCGCGATGCATGCCAACGGGCTATCGATCGCTTTCAAACGGAGAGCGTCGC
>CAIXME010000919.1 GCA_903920425.1 uncultured Pirellula sp.
GGGCGAGCAGTCGGGGCGTGTGGTCGATGTGCTCGAGCGAATCACTCGCATGATGAGAAAGGATCAGTCGCTGCGAAGCTCCGTAGCCGCATTGATGATGTATCCAGCGGTCCTCTGCTCCATCACCATGACCGTCATTGTTGCGATGCTCTTTTTCGTGTTGCCCCAGTTTGCCTCCATCTTCAAAGATATGGATAGGCCGGTTCCCCCGTTGACCGATTTCCTACTTTCGTTGGGGGCAACGCTACGCGAGTACTGGTTACCTATATTTGCATTGGTTGTGGGGCTTGTGGTCGCCATTGTCGGCAGTCGAAATCACCCGCGGCTAAAGAGGTTCGTGGACTATTGGGTTTTGCATTTTGCAGTGACGAAGAATGCATTGCAGTCGTTGATCTCTGGTCGTATCTTTCGGTTGCTTGGTACCATGTTGGAAAACGGGGTCCCTTTACTGGAAAGCATTCGACTGTGCCGCACTGCAACTTCGAATAGCTACTTTCAAGATATGTTCACAACTGCGGAACAAGAAATTCTCGTTGGTGAAGGAATGGGCAAAGCACTACTTGAAGCCCAGTTTTTGCCGGCAGGCGCAGCGCACATGATCACCACCGGCGAACGAACGGGCAAATTGGCTTCGGTACTACAATCCATAGGTGAGTACTACGAAGATGAGGGGGAACGCAATCTACGAGTGGTCGTGAAGATGCTGGAACCAGCTATCATTGTAGGTTTGGGCGGTGTCGTCGGGACGGTCGTTCTTTCGATCATCCTTCCGCTCTTGGATGTCACTACGATTGCACGCTAGATAAGGGGTGGAAATCTCGTGTTTCCGCGTGTTAATTTCATGCGGATCCCCCCCTTGTGAGTCTTCAAAGACTTGACGGCGAGGGCTTTTCAGCTCATTCTGTTGGTGGTGTGACGTTCTGTGTCCGCGGGGTCATGAAGACCGCTGGGCGATCGTTCCACCTCCTCACCCACCACCGTTCGCACTGCCATCACGTGTGAACTCCCGCCAAATTACCCTACCCAACGCGTTCTCCGCGATTTTGGATCAGCATGATTTCCAATAAAAGTATTGCTTTCGGGCATTTATGTTTCGTTGTTTGGCTTACCGTGATCGCAAGTGTCGAGGCGCAGGTCCCCACTCCTGATTCGCCCTCGCCAGAGAATACAGTCGATCATACAGCGATCGATGCCAAGCGCGTTCAATTAGCGTTTCGTGACCAAGAGTGGCTACCTGCGCTGCAATGGCTGGCTACCCAGCGCGAACTCAATTTGGATTGGCAAACCCTGCCTGAGGGGACATTCAATTTGCATAGTTCGCAGGACTACGCTTTAGCCGAGGCGGAGGATCTCATCAACCTGCAACTCCTTGGGCGTGGTTATACACTTCTTCGTCGTGGCGAAGTGTTGCGGGTGGTACCGTTGAAGGATATCGACGTCACTTTGGTTCCTCATCTCGATGCTGAACTTTTGGAGTCGAGTCAGCCGCACCAGTTTGTTCGCGTCTCTTTTCCATTGGAGTGGATGATTGCGGACGAAGCAGCCAAAGAGTTTTTGCCCCTGATGAGCCCGTTCGGCAAGCTCTTTCCTATGGCCAGCTCCAATCGTTTAGAAGCGATGGATGCGGTGGTCAATTTGCGAGAAGTGCATCGTCTTTTGTCGCGTGCGGAGAAGGACGAGGGGCGCCGAGAGCGCATCGCGGAATTCCATCTCAAATATAGGAAAGCTGATGAAGTCGCGGCGAAGGTGCGGCAGTTGGTTGGGCTACCCTCCGATACGACATCGACTACCGCTGGGCAAACCCAATTAGATATCGAGCAAGCTCGATTTAAAGTGGAAGCGGTGAAGCAGATGGGCTCGAACGCCAAGGAGTTGCTAACCGACAAGAAGCCAACCATGTTTATCACCGTGAACGATAAAGAGAATAGTATTCTCGTGAACGGTCCTCCCAATAAGATTGAGATTGTGAGGCAGGCGATCGATGCAATGGACAAGCCGCTTCCTCCGACTGCTTCTACATGGGAGACAATCGGCCGAGTAAAAGTGCATGAAGTCGCCGGATTCGATCCCGAGACCATTTCTCGGTTACTGCTTTCGCTGCAAGAGCGAGGCAATCTCGCAAAGGAAACTCGCGTTCAGCACGAGGCTGCCTACAATCGACTGATTGTATTTGCTTCTGCCGAAGACCATCTCACCATCGCGCAAGTTATCGATAGTTTCAAAGCTCAGAAACGGTCGGCGGCTGTTTTGCAACTTGGTTCCCTCGAGCCATCCTACGCAGTGAAATCGGTGCAACTCATCCTCAAAGCTCCAGAACGTCCATCGTCTACGCCTGGTGTCGCCAGCGATGGGAAGTTTCAGATCGAAGCCGATCCCGAACATAGACGACTGCTTTTGTGGGCAACAGAAGACGAAGTCCGCGAAGTGCGAGAGTTCCTCATGCGATTGGGGGAAACGTTCTCACCGAGTCTTGCCACTTCTCAGATGCACGTTCTACCCCTCAACGGTAGTTCGTTGGATGAAATTGGTGTAAAGCTAGAAAAGCTGTGGAAGGATGTCAGCGATGCACCGTTGATCATCGACGGCCGGGAGAACAAGTCCACGGAAGAAGCGGGGGAACCGAGCAAGTCCGATGATCAGTCCAAAGCAAAGAGCGGACGGGAAACTACGACCAGCGACAGAAGCGATTCGGAAGCTTTCAGTGGAAAGCGTTTTGTCTCGTCGCTCGACGCCAAGTCCATCGAGGGCGAAATGGATCGCACTGAGTTGGAGTCGTTCTCCGACAAAGCCCCAGTGCGCGTGGTCAAGGGCGAAGGTGGCGACATCATCGTTCTTTCTCGCGATCCTATCGCAGCCGAATCTGCGAAACGACTGATCGAAAAGTTGACCCCTTCGTCCAGCGATGTGCGAGTTATTTCTCTCAAGCATGCACAAGCGAATTCGGTCAAAATCCAATTGGAAGCGATGTTGTTGCATACCGTGTCTACCTCGACTTCTAAACTGTCGACTTCGATGCCTTTGAAAATTGACACGGATTCGCGCACCAATAGACTGTTGATACAGCATGCGAGCGTTCGGCAGATGGAGCTCATCGCTGAATTGGTGCCGATTATCGACCAGCCAACGTCTACAGATGAAAAACTAGTACGAGTCCAGAAGGTCTATCGTTTTCAGTATCGACGAGCTAGCGAAGTCGTAGAAGTCGTCAAAGAAGTGTATCGAGATTTGCTGAGCATCAACGATCGCGTCTATTCCAGTTATGCCGGGAATCGGCCCACGGGATACAACCAAAATTTGGCGGCAACGGCAACCAATCCCGAGTATCAGGGGCTGCTCGCCGTTGGGGTCGACAAGGAAGCGAATATTCTCATCATCTCAGCGCCAAGTTATTTGATCGACAATGTGTTGGAGTTGGTCAAATCGATCGATACGCAGGTCGACGGAGGGGCTGTTGCGGTTGTGCCATTCTCGGCAAATCCTGGCGAGTCCAAGCCCAATGAGGCATTGTCTCGTTTGCTCGGCAAGCCAAAGAAATAGGTCCGTAAAGACTTTGGATTCAAAAGCAGAAAAGCGTGTCGTGCAAAA
>CAIXME010000920.1 GCA_903920425.1 uncultured Pirellula sp.
GATCAGCGTCATCGATTGCAGGAACCTCTACAGGCCCAGGAGCTTGCAGATTTGCTGGCATTCCTAAACACGTTATAGCGGCTGAGCTCCAAGAGCTGTCCTACAAGGGAAGACATTGCATCAAGCGTATAACGGTTCTCCCAGCCGCGTTTGAAATCCGTGTTCATCTGAGAAATCGGTGGTCCAAAAAGTCACAAAACGACGTTCACTGCTGAAACGCACTGCCGCCGAAACAGGGCAGCACTCATTCTATTCAGAAGGACTAGGCGTAGTCTTTTGTCATTTGCTGAATGATCTTTTTGATCTCTTTGCGGCCTTCGAGCGGTTCCAGCAATTGGGCTTCGTTGCCTAACTTCAGCACGTTAGGGACGATCTCCATGGGATGGTAGGCGGGGACTCGTAGGATGTATGATCCATCCGGTTGGAAGTCCAACTTCTGATCTGCATGCCATGGCTCTTCTTGGATCCAACGGGCCGCGTTAGCGCTCAATTGGATCGTATAGGTAACTGGGTGTTCACCGCTAAAGATCCCAACGCTCTTGCCCAAATGTTCTTCTAGGTCTACTTCGTCGTGCAGTTTGAACCATGCGTCTAAAGCGGTAGCCTTGCTAAAGCGATCCAATTTCCAGTGGCGCAATCGATCCTGTGGTTCTTCGTCCTCGTACTTGCCCGATTCGATCGCCACGACGTAGATGCTGGACTGGTAGATTGCGAGGCCGTACGGTTCGAGGAATCGGGTCGCGATGGGCTTTCCAAGCGACTCGTATTCGATTTCCATTTTGCGATGTTCTTGGATACAACGATTGATGGTCTTGAGGATACCTTGTTGCTTTTCGTAGGTCTTGGCCGGTACGCCGAGGACGCGAAGCGTGCGACGGTATCGCTGGTAGTGGTCCCACACTCCGCTAGGGAGTTGTTCACGAACTTTGTTCCAGAACCCCTCGATGCCTTGCCAGAATTGCGTGCCAACCAGAGGCAAGAGAAGATCGCGTCCCATGGATAGTGCGATCAATTCGCTGGCCGTGATTGCAATTTTGTGCAGTCCTTTTTCGACCTTGCTCAGCTTCCAAACTTTGCCGCTTTGCGTTTCCTCGGTAACGATAGCCATACCGGCGGCTTGAAGGGCTTCGATGTCGCGTCGGATACTGCGCACATGCAACGTGCCGAGTCCTAGCTCCTCGACCACGGCGTCGCGAAGATCCTCGAGCGACGCACCGTATCGTCTACGTTCGAGGATTTGCAGGATTTTGTGTTGACGAATCAGTTGTTCGTTGCGAGCCATTTGCCCATTCCTTCGATGCAAAATCGCGTATTCTGATATCCATGCAAGCGGCTCGGCTCGAGCCGCTACAGAAGAGCGTCGCAGTGTATCCCAAATCCGGCCGGTATTGAACCGTAATTTTGGTGTGGACGACTATCGACCTGCAGCCCAGCGGATTCCGTTGACGAGCGTTTCCAAGAATACCTTGTCGGAAAATGTGTCGTTCGAATGGCCGTACGTGGTCCCGAAAACGCGGCCTTTACCGTATTGATTAACCCAAAACGCGGGTTGCTCATCTCCCGTTTTCTCGCTTTTCGAAGTCGCCAGAACGGTTGTGTTGGGCCACACTTTTTCGATAATGTACAGTTCGTCCATGGCTGATTTGTAGTCGCTCGGAAATCCCTTCATGATGGGATGGTCGTTTTTGACCACCGTCACGGGATACTTGCTTTGGTGTTCATGGTGACGGCTGGTGACCCCCAAGAATTCTCGCCAGTCATCAATGCTAGCGGACCGATAGGTATGCATGGCGCAGTGGATAACGATCGCATTGACACCTTCATAGTGCGGCTTGGTGATGCGACGGATGTAGTCAGCGTCGTCGGTGTCGGCAAAGCACTCATTATGAATGACCACGTCGAAACCTTCGTACCACTTTGGATTGTTGTAAAACTCGATTGTGGCCTTGGTACCTTTGCCACCTTGATTGACGATCGTCCAATCGATGGGCAGTCCACGTTCTTGAGCAGCTAGCTGCATTGCTTTGCTCTGGAAATCGTAGTCGTGACAGCAACCGCCGGTGATCAAGAGAACGGCGATGTTTTTTCGGGGTGGTTGCGGTGTATCCCCCGTCGGGCTTTGTCCGAACAGGCTGGCGAAGTTCGAACTCGCCAAAAAGATCAAGCAAGAAAATAGTCGTAAGACAGTTAGTTTCTGGTTCATCATTACACTTCAAGCACGAGGGGAAAGGATTGCGAAATGGTTTCCGGTTCGGGACGGGCTGCTATTGTACTTGAACGTAGCCAGTTAGGGGGAAATTCGACTAACCACTGACGGACCGAATCTGATACAAATAGAGGCATGCAAAGCGTATCATCCACCAAGCCAAAAAACGTCTATCCTATTCCACCCGCCATCGGTCAGAAAATTGCTGAACTGAGGGGGCTCATTTCGCGGTTTGTGATCAGCCAAGCAATGATTTTGGTCGCGATTTGGTTGGTGGCAGCGTTTTGGATCTTTGGAATAATCGACTATTTGCCATCCCGTATGGGAGCAGCCGAATCCCCGCATGCGGTACGGGTCGTCATGCTGACCTTGATGATTCTTGTCGCGTTGTATGTGCTGTATCGATATTTGTGGCAACTGTGGCGAGTACGTTGGTCCGATTCATCACTGGCATTGCTGATCGAAAACAAACATTCCGAATTTCAAAGTGCGCTCATCACGACGGTACAAGCGGCCTACCCGTCCCCGTTGACTGAATCGTGGCACCATGAGCATCCTCAGCGTTCTAGCTTATTGGAACTGGCGAGAGATCAGGCGACACGGCAAATTGCGAACGTTCAAGTAGATGAGATGGTTCGCTTCCGTCCATTACAAATTCAGTTGGCTATCCTTGGGTCGTTGCTAGCGGTTAGTAGTGTCATCGCGATGAGTCAGCCAGCATGGACTTATCATTGGACGCAACGCTTCCTCGCGCTAGCGGATATCCCATGGCCTCGTTCTACTGAATTGGGCCTCGATGGGATCGAGATGGATGTGCCCACATTTACCGGTCGCAATGAACGTCAACGATACATGGTCCCTTTCATCGATGGCATTGCATCGGTTCCCAAAGGCCAAGCGTGCCAGCTCAAGTCTTGGGCAAAGCTCTCTGGGAAGATCGTGCCTGAGGTGTGCACGGTTTTCTATCGCGATACCGCCGGCAATCGAGGACGAGCAAACATGCGGCGATTGACTGCGACACAAGATCAACAGCCCTTTGTGCTAGATGGACCGCCATTGGAAGCCGTGAACGAATCTCTCTGGCTAAGTATCGCAGGGGGGGACTCTCGCATTTCTAACTTGGAACTCAAAAGTGTCGATGCCCCTCAAGTCACCAAACTGCAATTGGATGTTACCTACCCCGAGTATCTTCAACGCTCCACCAAGACCGTTTGGGGAAGGGAAAAACTCGAGTACCGAACCGGCACGAGACTGCCCCAAGGAAGCCAGGTCGAGTTGGTCATGTCTACCAACAAACCTATTAAGCGATGCGACTTCATAATCGTTAAATCAGGGACCAATAAAGAGCAAGCTGAACAGCCTGAACAATCCGTTACACTGGAGTCCCAAGCTGCCGAATTCCAAATCCCTCTCGGATCGCTCGATGGAAACTTGCTTTTGGAATTACGATTGTGGGGCGAGGACGGTATTTGTTCCAGCCGTATACAGCAGTTCGTAATCTCCGCTATTGTCGACCAAGTCCCGCAGGTCGACCTCGTCCTGCAAGGTATTGGCACCTCCGTAACGGAAAACGCCGTGTTGCCAGCGATCGGGAAAGTCAAAGACGATTACGACTTGGAATCCGCATGGCTCGAGACGGTTCTCAACGAGAATCCTTTGCTGAAGTCGATGGTTGCCGTTCAAACGGATGGAAAAGCGACCAGCCAGCTGGACCTCAAAACACTTCGGGATTCTGGGGAACTGAACGCCACGGTTGGCTCTACCATCTCGTTGACTCTCGCCGCCAAAGACTTTCTAGACCTCAATCAAGAGCCTCACGTCGGACGGGCAAGCCCCATTCAATTGGGAGTCGTTACCCCTGACCAGCTTTTGATCATTCTCGAACGCAGGGAGCTAGCTATGCGAGCTCGGCTGGAACAGATTATCGGCGAACTATCTCAATTGCGGGATCTGTTGATTAATATGCAAAAGGCGAACCAGCCAACGACCAACTCCGAATCGACGAACAACGAAGAGGTTGCTAGCCCGAATTCAGAGGATAGTCCGGACG
Organism: uncultured Pirellula sp.; assembly: GCA_903920425.1. GTDB lineage: Bacteria > Planctomycetota > Planctomycetia > Pirellulales > Pirellulaceae > JBKCUI01. Next base: position 4,257 of record CAIXME010000920.1, read on the forward strand.
ATGAGAAAGAAAGCCAAGCTTCTCGGCAGGAACGATTGCAATTGATCCGCGCCCAGCAAGCAACCCAACAGATGACGAAATCGGAAGGGGAGCTTCGGGGTGTCGAAAAGGAGATCCACCAAATCAATCAGGAGCTCATCAATAACCGCGTCGATAGCGCCGATCGGCGAACACGTCTCGAAGATAAAATCAGAAAGCCAATGCTCGTTGTTCTCGATACCGCTTGGCCGCTGATGGCTAACGATATCAACGCGCTCGAAAAGAGCTTAGTACGAAACGCGTCCCGTGACACAAATAGCGAAGCGCTCATCAAAGGAGCAATCGCGAAAGACAATCAGATCATTTCGGATTTGACCGCAATTCTCAATGATATGACCGACATTCAAGACTTCAACGAGTTGCTGGATATGGCTCGAGGCATTTTGGACGACAGCGGCAAACTCTTAGAAAAGACCCAGCAGGAACGCAAAAAACAAGTGTTGGAACTGCTCAAATGAAAAATCCCATTTTGAATTCTGTCGCATCCCTTTCGGCGTTCGTCGCCTTAGTTGTCGGCCTTTGGATCCCAAGCCAGTATTCGCTTGCGCAAGATTCCAATGCGAAACCACCCGTTGATAGCGTCAAGGCTCTCGAGCAGCAACAAAAGCAGCTTGCACAACGCTTCAATAAGCTCGAAGAACTGTTCATCCGCATGAGCGAATTAGAGGCGGCTGCCAACCCGACCAGGGCAAGCCTGCTGATGCAAGCGGCACAAATGAGCAAACAACTCTCGATTTTTCAAAGACTCAACACCGCAGGCGATTTGCTATCGCAAGGTCAGTATACGCGGGCCATTCAAGAGCAAGAAGCCGGCCGAGAGAACCTCAAGAAGTTGCTTGAACTACTACAAAGTGAGAACCGCTCGTCTCGCCTGCGCGACGAACGAACACGAATCGAAGAGATCCAAAAAGAAATTCAACGGCTCGAACAAATTCAACGAGGACAAACCGCTCGTACCGAGGCCGGGCAAGAAATGAAGCAAGGGGCTGCTGACCAGAAGGACATCAAGCAACAATTGGAAAAGGTCGCTGGCGACCTCAAATCCAACAACGACGAAAAGCCTAAAAATAGCGAAGACAAGCCGACCGACAAGTCCGACAGCGACCCCAACTCAAAGAGCGATTCGGAATCCCCCAAACCCGACAGCAAAGATCCCAAGGGCAAAGAACCTGACTCCAAAAAGCCAGAATCAGAAAAACCAGAGAACGGCAAAGAAGATCCGAAGTCACCTAGCGATCCGTCCGACCCAAATAAAAGTCCAGCGGACATGAAGCCAAACGAGAATCCCAACCCGCAACAACCCGAACAAGAGAAGCCGAATCCAACGGATCCTGACAAGCCCAGCGAAAACAAGCCCAGCGAAAACAAGCCAAACGAAGGTAAGCCTAGCGAGAGCAAGCCAAACGAGAGCAAGCCTAGCGAGAGTAAGCCTAGCGAGAGTAAGCCTAGC
>CAIXME010000921.1 GCA_903920425.1 uncultured Pirellula sp.
GGAACCAGCAATATAGCGTTACAGCTATAAGCGACTCTAGCGGCAACGTAAGCGAACGCTACGCCTACACAGCCTACGGACAACCAACATTCCTCAACGCATCAGGGACTGTGCAAACAAGCTCTGCCGCGAGCAACCGATATACCTTCACGGGCCGCGAATGGGACTCGACACTCGGCCTGCATCACTTCAGAGCTCGATGGATGAGTGGGATGTCGGGGAGGTTCCTTGGAAGAGATCCTATCAAATACGCCGGGAGTAAGTGGGATTTGTATTCGGGCTTATTTGCCTCGTCGTCTGAACTAGATCCGTCGGGGATGCGGAGGTTAGTTGGGAGTACACAACAAGGATATCCAATTTATAAGTACGAGCCTGGGGATCCATTTTCGCCTCCACATGGCAACGATTGCTTTGCGATGTCGCAATATGGTCCGGTTTGGCAACCTTGTCCTCAAGACACCCCAGATCCTAGTCAGGGAATGATGCTTTGTTGTTCCGGTTCTATTTGTACCTTCATTACCGGTGACGTTGCGATTCCCGAGCCGACGGACGTATGTCCGCCAAAATGGGTCTGTTATGTAATTGCTGGTGCTATCGCCGGTACAATTATTTACACATCAGGCGACGACTTGGATGATCTTCAGGACGCTTTAGACGCCTTTCGAAACAATCCAGATTTCAGACGTTGGTGGCATAAGCATTGGAAAGGTGATCAAGGTTTTGGTGGTGGTGGCAAAAAAAATCCAGATTTGCCAATAAAAGACATACTTGATGGATGGCGAGAGTGGATTGAAAATGGAGCACCTGGCGGAGGTAAATGGTAAATGTTCAGCGTGATTCGATTTTCGGGCTCAAACTCGGTTCTACGCGAATTGGGAATCCAGATGAATTCGTCGAAACCAGGAGTCTTTGAGGAGATTTCAAAACGCGGCGATCATTTTTCAATCGAAGTCTCTGACTCGGTCGACTGGGCGGATCACAGGAAGGCGGCCATGGAGTTGATATCCACGTTAGAAGCCGATATTCAGGAACGGGATCCGAGCTTGATTCGAATTTGTCTTGATGTAGCTTGCGAACCCTCCGATTACCAAAGCCACTTGCTAAAAGAGATTCACCTGGATAGTGATTTGTTGTGTTACTTGTACAGAAACAAAATATCCTTGTCGATCTCTATTTATTCCGGACTGGATATTAAAGCAGACAAAACAGGACATGTATCTAGCACCGACTAAGCTGGATTCGAAAGGAAGGCCCGATGTGGCTCGCTCTATATCTGCGACCGCAAAGGTCGGGTTCCAAGTCGCGTGAATTGACCCAAGGTGGCAATTCGATATCTACCCAAATAAACCAATCGATGAGCATCCAAAACGTTGCGGCGCCGTTCTGCAAAGTCTAGAATTTGTTCATGACCATAAACTCGATTTCACCGAACGAACACTTTAGGCCTCGCGCGCACGCGCCCGCGGGAGGGCTAAACCTGATCGCGTCATTTAAAAATGGCATCATAGGTCAAACCACGACTTTGTTCGCGTCTTCTACCAAGGCAATGCATGGTGATGAGGCTATTGCACATGCTGGGGTCGCGACACTCTATCATGGGAACCAGCAGTTTAGCGTTACCGCTTTAAGCGACTCCAGTGGCAACATAAGCGAACGCTACGCCTACACAGCTTATGGACAACCAACATTCTTGAACTCATCAGGGGCTGTGCAAACAAGCTCTGCAGCGAGCAACCGATACACCTACACTGGACGTGAGTGGGATGCAACACTCGGCCTGTACCACTTCAGAGCTCGATGGATGAGTGGATTGACTGGGAGGTTCCTCACCAGAGACCCGAGCGGGTTCACCGATGGCAAAAACTTGTACGTAACTAGTTTTGCGATGAAGGGAGTTGATCCATCGGGCATGATAAAGATTACGAACGTAGGTGGTTCGCTCGGCGGCAAGAATGGAGACGTTGGATGTGACAAAAAAGGAATTCGCGATTGGCAATTCGAGTTGGAATCTGATGCTCCTTGCAATGGCTATTTTATTCAGCACGTTGTAAAGGTCTGCATAATAAGGGATTGTGAGAAAGACTGTTGTTCTCCCTTGAGTAAGTCGCGTATTTCTATGACACAATACTGGGAAGCTTGGTCAGTTACAAAAGGCAATAGGATTAAAGATCCAATTCCGAGAGTGCCAGAGAAGTTGACCGATACCGCGTCGCTTTCTGCACCCGATGACACATGCGGGATGTCTATTCAAATCGGAGAGGCTCATTTCTATTGTAAAGATCCGAAAGATGCTGCGAATGGCGTCGGAACTGGTAACCTGAGTGACACATGGGAATACGGGCAGACCTATGGTTTTGGAACGGAATGTGAATCGCGCACAGGAAGATTATACTCTACTGGTTCACAGCCAGGCTTCTGGGGAAATGGACCAATAGAAACCGGCAGTCGAATGGCACAACTCAACTGGAAGTGCTGTAAAGGCGCGAACGATAATTTCGCATATTTTGGGGCGAATCCATAATGATCTTTAATAGAATTCGATTGATGCGGTCCTGTGTTTATGGTGTTGCATTGACATTATTGGTTTGTCAAGGACACTTTTGCAGCCTGCTTGCTGGAGGATCGAAATTGGTTCAAGAATCCGGAAGTGATGAGGAGGCGTGCTACATCGCGTTGACCGATCTAAAGGAAAGCAAGCAACTGAAAGATGATATTGCTTTCTTCTTCGGATATTTGAGTGGAAGGCTGAAGGTCACGTTGCCAAACCGTTGGAAACAGGCATTTCAAGGCATACTCTCTACAGAGCATCCAAGGGAGGATTTTCCGTCAAACCGTGTGTTCGAGGGGGAAAAAGAATTGTCGGATTCCGAGATTGATCAGATGGGAATTTCGTCGTTTGTTTCTCGTAGCGAAACTCGCTGCCTTTTAGTCACTCCAGACAAACATAAAGCCAATTTGTTGTATACGACATCGTTCACGAATTGGACATCATCATTCGATGTAAAATGCATTGACAAGAATACGAAGAGCATCATTTGGTCACAAAAAGTTCTATCGCGTTGGCGAGGCGATGGTGGGTTTGACTGGAATTATGTGGACCTGGTGTCGACAACTGAGAGTGTCTTTGTTTTTGGCTTCAGTTCTTGCTTGTGCTACATCGAGCGCATCGACGCCCAGACCGGACAAACGACCCTTACGTTTTATTCTGCACCCATGGATTTCCCGCGTTGGGAAACCCACCATGTTTTGCCACCACGCGAAAAAAATAGGGAAGAACCAAAGACACCAGTCACTGAGAAACTGAACACAGCACCGAAGAAATAGTCCATGCCACAGAACGTCAACTGCTTTGCGTTAAAGAACCCGAGCCTTTAAGATTGAGACCTGTTGATTTGAACTGTTTATGGAAAAGAAATATCGGGTCAGGTCTCTTAAAAGTGATTGACAGTTCAATGCACCGAAGCGTGCGGCTACAACTTCGCAATACTGGGTCCTAAATGCTGGCGAAAGTGCTGTTCCCAACAAGA
>CAIXME010000922.1 GCA_903920425.1 uncultured Pirellula sp.
GACCACCGAGGAAACGGAGGGAACACCGATTTCAAATCTCCGATACCTCTGTTGCCTCTTGTTCAGTTTTTTGTTTGAAAACGAACTCGGCAACAAGACGCGTAGCGGAACTTGTGAAAGTTCCGGTGAATCGCCAGCAGCAACCGCCCGTCCTGAATATTTGGAATCGCCATGCATCAAGGCTCCGCACCGGAAGATTCACATCTTCCGCTACCAAGATGACCTCGGAAGATTCACATCTTCCGCTACGAAGCGAAGCAGCTATTGTTCGCCAACCTAGCTTTAGGTACTCGCCAAATTCTAGACCGATTGAAACGTGGGGACTTCTTCCCCTACGGTCCATTCCATGAAATTGTCCGGATTGCGATTGATATGGTGGTATACCGTGTCTCGCTCAACGGGCTCGCGGCCCGCTTCAACGATGAGTTGTCGGATTTGATCGACGGTCATCAATTCTGGAGTTGTGGCGCCAGCATCATGGTAGATCAGTTCGTGGCGAACAGTGCCGTCGATGTCGTCGGCACCGTACGCGAGTGCCGTTTGGGCTGTCCCGATTCCGAGCATGATCCAGTAGGCTTTGATGTGCGGCACATTGTCCAGCATCAAGCGACTGACGGCCATGGTTCGCAAGTCCATCAATGCAGACGGTTTCTTGAGATTGTCCAGCTTGGTGTTCTCAGGGTGGAAAGCCAGAGGGATAAACGTCTGGAAGCCACCTGTTTTGTCTTGTAGATCGCGCAGTTGCAACAGGTGATCGATGCGATGGTACGCTTGCTCGACGTGTCCATAGAGCATGGTGCAATTCGTTTTCAAGCCGATCTCATGCGCAGAGCGGTGTATCTCAAGCCACTTGTGCGAGTTGGCTTTGTGCTCGCACAACTGACCACGGACCTCCGGGTGGAATATCTCGGCGCCGCCGCCAGGCATGCTTCCGAGTCCTGCGTCGCGCAAGTCCTCGAGAATCTCTTTCGAGCTCATTTTGGTTAAAAACTCGAACCAGTTGATTTCGACTGCCGTCCAGCCCTTCAGATGCAATCGCGGATACGCTTTGTGAAGCAAAGCGATGATTCCACGATACCAGTCGTAGCCGAGTTTATGATGCAAGCCGCCGACGATATGCATCTCCGTGCAACCGTTATCGACTGCTTCTTGGCCACGGTGCAAGATTTGTTCGTCGCTCATTGCGTATCCCTTGGGGTCACGCAGATCAGCGCGAAACGCACAGAATCGACATCGGTACACGCACACGTTGGTAGGGTTGAGGTGGGTGTTGATGTTGTAGTATCCCACGTTCCCGTTGATGCGCTCGCGAACTAAGTTTGCGAGTTCCCCAACGGCATGGAGCGGGACTTCGGGAGAATACAGAAATATCCCGTCCTCGAGCCCCAGTCGGCCACCTTGTTCTACCTTGTCGCGAATGACTCGCAATCGATCTTGCACTTGTAAACTAGTCATGGTTTTTTAAGGCTACAAAAATCACTAGAGATATGTAAGGCGATGATCATAGAATCCATTCCTCAATTTCGCCAATAGGCGTCGAGCGTCCCGACGATGAGGAACAGAATGCTGATGACGGAGTTTAACTGAAAAAAGGCTAACTGGATTCGAGCAAGCGACTTGTCCGATACAACGGAATGTTCGTAGATCAAGCATACGCCGATGATGGCCAATGCACTTTGAAACAGCCAGCCCAGTGATAGACTTGGGAAAAGAAACGTCATGGCCAAAGCCAGGCTCCACATCAACGCGTGGCACACTGCCGAGACGCGGAGCGCTTGCCTTACCCCTAACCAAGCAGGAATGCTAAACAGGCCGGCCGATCGGTCGTAATCGACGTCTTGGCAGGAGTAGATGATGTCAAAGCCGGATACCCATAAAAACACAACCAACCCAAGCACCATTGCGGGCAATAGATCGCTAGGGTTCGCCATCAGGAACTCACCACGCAACGCGATCCAGGCGCACATGGGAGCCAGCATCAGTGCGACTCCTAACCAAAAATGGACGAGGTTGGTGAAACGTTTGCCCAGACTATAGCCGGCCAGAAAACAAAGGACTGGCACGCACAAAATCAAAGGTAGTTGGTTCGGTAGAAACAACGTACAGGCCGCGACGAATACTGTGGCGCATCCAACGCAAAAGAGAATAACGCCGGAACGAGTCAGTAATTTTGCGGGCAAGTGCCTGGATGCTGTGCGGGGATTCTCTCCGTCCCATTTTTGGTCGAATAAACGGTTGATGGCCATCGCAAAGCTCCTGGCCGAAATCATGCAGATCAGAATCCCGAGTAACGCTCCCCACCGAAATGGTAAATACTCGTTGTCGCCAACGCTGCTTGCGGTGTCTCGTGGCAATGGAACAACAAAGGCCCAAGCGGTCGCCAACAAAGCAAACGGCAACGCAAAGATCGTGTGGCTGAATCGAATCAGCTCCAAATAATGGGTAACTTTCGTTGTCCATTGCGATCGGTTCGCTTTCAGGGCTGCGGTGTCGCTCATTCGCTTTGACCCCACCGGTGCACTAGTTTGTTTGGAACTTGCAAATGGTCCAAGATTCGGCCCACGACGAAGTCGATCAAGTCCACCACGCTTCTCACGCCATGGTACCAGCCTGGCATCGCGGGCAAGACAATCGCGCCGGCTTGAGCGGCTCGTTGCATGTTTTCCAATTGAAAAACCGACATCGGAGTTTCTCGAGGGACAACGATCAATTTGCGATGTTCCTTTAAGTGGACATCCGCGGCTCGCTGGATCAAATTGTTGCCGGTCGCATGCACCACTCCGGATAACGTGGCTCCTGAGCAAGGACAAATCACCATTCCACGCGTCAAGAAAGATCCACTTGCGATCGGTGTCATGTAGTCGCGATAGTCGTGAACAGTGATCCATTTGCGAGCAGACTCTGCTGTATCACTGGTACGCTCAGGCCACTGAGCTTGTGTGGATTTGTCCGGCCAGGAATATCGGAGCAAGTCCGACACTCCCGATTTGGGGTTGGACAGGTTCAAGCCAAGTTCTTGTTGCATCACGGTTGCCCCCGAAGGGCTGATGACCATGTGCACGGGAATCGATGCGTCCGCCAGGCATTGCAATAGCCGGACTGCGTAAACAGCGCCGCTGGCGCCGGTAATCGCAAGCACCAATGGTAGTTCCTCGGTGGCAGCAGCCATTATTTGCTCCCTACATACAAGGTCACGACGCCGAACGTCATCGGGATCAATTGGATATCTCGCAGACCGACATGCCTCATGATCTTGGCTAGTTCTTCACCGCTGGGGAACTCTTGGACGCTTTCGGGCAAGTAGCGATATGCGGAATGTTCGTTTTTGGACATGCTCTGGCCGATCCTGGGCAGAACGTATTGGAAGTAAGCATTGTAGGCATGTTTCAAGCCGAAGACGGTAGGCTTGGAGAATTCGAGCACGGCGACCTTGCCGCCCGGTTTGCAAACGCGAACCATCTCTGAAAGACCTGTTTCCGTGACCGCAACATTCCTGAGGCCGAAAGCGACTGTTACTGCATTGAAGACAGAATCATCAAACGGCAGCTTTTGCGTATCCGCTTCGATGAATTCCACTTGCTCCTGGCTCAAATCGCTCTTCTGGCTTTTCTTCTTTGCGATCTCCAGCATCTCAGCACAAAAGTCGCTGCCGATCACTTTCGATGTATGGCCAAGTCGCTTGGACATGGCGATTGCCAGATCACCCGTGCCAGTGCATGTGTCCAGAACGCGGTCGCCCGGCTTTAAATCCAAGATTCGCAGGGTCTTGGATCGCCAGTGGCGGTCAATGTTAAGCGACAAAACATGGTTCATCAGATCGTATCGCGGAGCGATATCCGCGAACATTTGGCGGACGCGATCGCCGGATTTATCAACCATAGGATTGCCGTAGTATCATCTTGGAAAACGTGTGCGGCTTGACGCATGCCAAACTCGCTACCTACGCGGAGAGCTTGTGTCTTGAGCCGATACGGGGACACCGTATTTTCCTCGCGTCGATAACTCCAGCTAGCCCAATCCCGGCTGTCAATACCTATAAAATCGACGTCTTTGCACCAGTCAGGAGAGCATCGCCCGTTTGCTTTGCGCCCATGCAATCGGACCAAATATGAGTAATGGCGCCCATGCAGCGGTGGCAGGGGAGAGCAAAGTGCCGTTGGCTCCCAGGGCATTTAAACCGATGCTGACCCCAAAAAAAGCTGCAAAACTGAACAAACAGGACAAGATCATCCCAACCAGGTTGCGGTTGCGATTGGACAAAATCATCGGCAAGCCAATGAGCAATTGCGTGTAGTCCAGAAACGGCTGAACAAATCGGGTGTGAACCGCTACCTTCAAATCGTCCCCGTAATAATGGGATTGGTTTTTTAGTCTCCAAATCAAATCGCTAGTAGACGCGAACTGCTTGGCGCTCCCACCTCGCAACACATCGTATTCCAAATTGCTAGGGACGAAGCACTCTCTAGGCTTCAACCAAGGTGTGTCTGCCGGCAGATAGAGGAAAACCCCCTCTTTGGTTCGCACCGAGGCTACGTTGTCGAGCGGCGAAGAGCCCTTGGCTTCCACGATCAAGTAGCCAGCCGGATGATTGTCATTGGCCAACTCGTACTTGGCTGACTGGCCTGTAATGTGATTTGCTACGGCAGACGCGGGGCCGGAAAACTGAAAATAGGGTTGGCTGATCGAAAGGATGGCGGGTTGCAGATTTTGGCCGGCAATCAATACGCCTCGTTCGATGTCTTGCGTCGGGCGAATCGGTCTCAAACTCTCGCCGAGCAACTCCTGTGGCGTCTTCGTCAAGATCGCTGCGTAGCTTGGGATCAGGTACTCGCGGGAAATGGCCGCTCCCGCAATCAGTATCGCGGACACAATCATGATCGGCCGAACAATTCGCCCCTTGCTGATTCCCGCCGCTAGGAGTGCCGTCATCTCGTGCGTGCGATATAGCCATGCAACCACGAACATGGTTGCCAAGAGAGTCAGCAGTCCACACATGCTGTCGTAGATGCTCAGCATGCGCGGCGCGAAGTACTCCGATAATCCGATCAAGAACCCTCCACGCAACTTTCCAAACGCGATCATTTCGTCCAAGTTCGTAAACACTTGCACGACGATCAAAAGCCCGGACAAAGTCATAAAGCAAATGACGAACACGCGTGAGTACAGAAAAAGGACATACCGATCGATCCGCGTCATTTGTTACCTGGTGGCATTCGAATTGCAACTTGCTCGAGCCCTGCTGGCTCTCTGCATCAAGTGTCCAGCACAAAGGGATTTATTACCACATCCTTGAGCCTGCCTGCAATCGCGATTTCGAAAGGCTAGCTTTCGCCGGACTGGCGACAGCTCTCAAAATGCGGTCCGTTCCGAGCGCAATGGCGTCTTTTGGTTAGCAAGCAATCGCATTCCAGTTGTGTTGAGCTCGATGAATGGGGGGGCGAATACCGATATTCCTCTTGTCCGCTTGCATGCGGAAGTGCACAATCACGCTCGAGTGTCGAATGGTTTCGCGGGAAAGGAATCCCATGTA
>CAIXME010000923.1 GCA_903920425.1 uncultured Pirellula sp.
CCTTGCGGGGGCACTAGATAGAATCCCTGGTTTTTCCTCATCATCCCCTTGGAAAACTAGGGATTTTTCGTTTAGCGGCGTAACTCTTTGCCATTCTTCCTCTTCGTACCAAAAACCGCCCTGACCGTTGTGCATTTGGTGCACCCTGCCATTCGGCATCTCCAGAAGTACCAATCCTCACGCGGAGACGCGGAGACGCGGAGTTTTAAGATGCAATCTCTCCGTACCTCCGCGTCAAAATTCTCCATAGATACCGCAAATAATCATTCCTTGACCGCCGAACCATTCCGGTTCACACGCAACAAAGCTGAATCCGACGTGGAGAGCTTATTCACGATTCGGTGAAGCCCTTCCTTTAAAGTCGCTTCTCCGAAATTGATCAGCAATCCAACTTGCCGATTCGTTAACCGAAGGTAGGTAAGTAATTGTTTACTGTGGACTGGAGCAAGTTTTTCGACCGACTTGAGTTCGACAATCACACGACCTTCCACCAGTAAGTCGATTCGGAAACCTTCTTCGAATACCATGCCATCGTATTCGAATCGAATTACCTGCTGCCGTTCGACTCGCAAACCTCGTCTCTCTAATGCACGAGCCAACACAGACTCATACACCGATTCAAGCATTCCAGGCCCGAGTTCAATATGGATCTTGATCGAGCAATCAATAATCGCCCCTGTGAGATCATCCAGTTCCATTATTTCCTCCCAAACTCCGCGTCTCCGCGCCTCCGCGTGATCCCCTCGGAAATTTCTGTTCTAATGATTCACTTTCTCTTTGGGCAAATCCTGCGACGTATTGTTGCAGGAGTCGTCGCCACTGGAAACACTTGCTTCAGAATAGAAACTCTCTCCCTCTCATCGCAAAATGATTCAACGCTATGCCCGATCCAAGGATTAGCGCCCCGCCTTGCGAACAAGATAAATCTTGCGACCCGACGATTTGGCAACGAGACCGAAACCAGAGAAAGTGCCGTAGAAGCACACTCTTATCCTGATTTTTGAAGGTTCAATTACTTGCAGTGCAGCGATTGACGCATCGATTCTCTGGGCATCCCATATCTTCGCAGGCTTACGAGGCTCGCGGACAAGTGCTAGCCAAGGATTGCAACCTCGCCCTAGCACGCCATAACCCAAGCGACGACAGCAAGATTGTGTGTTCTGTCTATCAGGACCCGTTTCATACTAGTGGACGCCACTGGAAAGGATAATGTCTTCCTAGCTCTCAGGAGTCTTTCTTTCATCCTCTTCAATTTGCCGAGCTTTGGCCAGAGAGGAAGCGACCAAGCCTGCCGGCACCGAAATGAATCCCAGCCCAACCAAGAGGATGAAGAACGTAAAAACTTTGCCTCCCACGGTTATCGGAAAGACGTCGCCATAGCCCACCGTGGTCAGTGTCGAGACGGCCCACCAAAGGCAATGAAAAACCGATCCGAATGTCTTGGGCTGTGCTTCACTTTCGAAATGATGAATCCCCACCGCAGCCACAAAAATCAAAATCAATGTGACACAAAGAAAAAGGATCAACTCCTCGCGAGCGATATTCAAGGCAATGTGAAAGCGCCGAGCAGCAGAACTGTAGCGTGCCAACTTCAGTATTCGAAAGAGCCGAAGAAGCCGGAACGCCCGCACCGACCTCAAGTCAACACCAAGACCAATCAATGATGGCAGCACAGCCAGGAGATCAATAATGCCAAAGAAGCTCAACATGTATTTGCTTTTCGGCTTAGCGACGTAAACACGAAGCAGGTACTCGATGGAGAAAACTCCAATACTAAACATCTCAAAAATCTGAAGCCACCCAACAATAGCAGGACTAAGGTCAGGGAGCGTTTCAATCGAAAACGCAAGCAACGACAATATCACCATCACTTGGATGAAAGAGTCGAACACAACTCCTTCCTTGTTGTCAGTTTCCTCAACGATTGACTTGAGGCTTCGCATGCTGCACGCTCCAGGGGCACGACCGGATACGGAATAGATCTGCATATTGTTGCAGGAGTCGTCGCCACCGGAAACACTTGTTTCAGAATAGAAACTCACTCGCACTCATCGCAACATGATTCAATGCGGTGCCCGTCAGCATGACGGCCACTCCTGCATCCATTTCATCAACAAAAAAAGGGGGCAGTTTTACCTGCCCCCTTTTTATCGTTTTCAATCGTTGCTGATGACTCGGCGGACGGCAACTCAAACATGGCTGCCGTTCAAGCTACTCTATTGCCCTTGGTCTTTGGAGAAACCAGCTTTGCCGTCGAAGGTGTAAAGTCCTTCGTGTTTGATGATGTCCAATCCTGTTTCTGCGATCCGGTTGAACAATGCCATCGTAGCCTTGTGCGTCGTGGTGGTTCCGTCAGCAAATGGCACAATAAATCGAGCTCGGAACGAATCGCACAAAAAGGCACCTTCCATTCCGTTCGGCCAAACCTTCATTCCACGGTTGGACAGCATCTCAAGAGCTAGTCCATCGCCAACAAGCGGCGACAACTTGGCTGCCAACGCTTCTGCTGTTCCGGTCCAATCGATAAACACATCGACTCCAACGTATTCCTTCTTTTCGCTCGAACGAACGTAAGGAGGACGGCTGGTCAGAGATCGCTTAGGAGCATTCGAGTAATTGACCGCCTTGAGCAACTCTGGCTTTTGCCCGACTCGAGAAACAACAGCTTGTGCAAACTCCTTGGTACCAACCTTTTCCTTGGAGATTCCTTCCTTGAAGATATCGTAGGTATGGACACCGTCTTCGATGGTTTTTAGCCAAGCGTTGTGTGCAAGCTCGGCAATATCGGCTTGTCCAATATGGACCAACATTTGAACCGCACCCAAGAACAAGCCCGATGGGTTTGCCAGGTTTTGCCCAGCCCGTCGCGGTGCCGAACCGTGAATGGCTTCAAACATAGCGCATCCATCGCCGATGTTGGCACTGCCCGCCAGCCCTACGGACCCAGCAATCTGAGCTGCTACGTCCGACAAGATATCTCCGTAGAGATTCGGCATGACGATCACGTCAAACGCCTCGGGTGTATCGGCTAACTTTGCAGCACCGATATCGACAATCCAATGTTCGTTTTCAATCGTTGGATACTCGGCAGCGATCTCATCAAAGACCTTGTGAAACAGACCATCGGTC
>CAIXME010000924.1 GCA_903920425.1 uncultured Pirellula sp.
ACCGCGACTACTGGACCGAATGGCCAGTCACATTGTTAAGGTCCGACCAAACAGACACTATGAACGATCAAAAAAGAAGCGTCGAAACACAAAAACAAAGGGTTTGAAAGGTTAGTGCCATTGGGCTTGTCCCATCGGAGCCTAAGGTTCGCAGGCTAACTCATGCTTGCGCTTACGCGAACGACAGACCCCGACGGGCTTGTCCCGTCTGGTGAATCAGGTTCTCTAGCTACGGAACCTTTGGCTTCAGACGGGACAAGCCCGCCTGGGAGCCTGCCCTCACGTTGCTCGGGTTTTCTAGCTAGTTAGCCTTACGCTCCAGTCGGGCAAGCCGACTGGGGGCGAAGGACACGAAGTTCGGATTCGAGGGGCTTTCGAATTGCTTGTCCGAATGTGCTAGCCCCAGGTCTGCTTGGTCGTTCTACCGTGTGCCGACAACTTCCATTTTGACAGCGACGCGCGATGGCCAAAGGACATCCATTTGAGCCAGATCGCCAACTCGCAAATCAGCGGGAGTTCCACTGCTGCTGCCGTTGAATTTAATCTTGGTATCTGCATTCACCAATCCTGTGCCTACGGCGTAGTAGCTGGTGCCAAGCGTCACGACAAGCCCATCAGCGGTCGATGTTATGGCTGTGATGTTACCAACCCAACGGACGGTGAGAGGCTTGGTGCTGCCGCCCCCGCCACCCTTGCCTGCACCGTTTGCAACGGCTGCGAATGAGAACATGCAAGCGACGGCAAGCAAAGCTCCAACAAAACACTTCTTAATCATTTTTGATCCCAATTCCTCATTGATGTATATCGAGCGTTTTGTTCGTTGAACGCTCCCACCAAATAGAGTTGGGTTGGGCGTCATCCTCCGCCAGTTATTTTGCAAAAAGGATGCCGTCGTTACGGAGTGGATGAATGGCTATCGAAGGCTATGGACGACCGAAATCTGTTGGAGAGTGCCGGCCGGATAGTCTTGAACGCGAATGGTTGCCTGGACTGAAGGCAACTTATATGGAATAGGAGGTGACGTTTCGCGTTCGTTGTCATCGTTTCCTAAACCATCCGTCCCTTTATCCGTAGCGCTGTCTTGGGTCGTTGTGAAGCCAAAACGACGCATTCCGTCACGCCAGGCAACATAGGACAGCTCATTCGAATCGAACACTTGCATGTATTCACCATCCGACTCGTAGGCATCGGTAAAGGTGTCAAAGCAAGGCTGGTAGACGACTACGCCGTTCGTGGATTCGGCAAAATAAGCGCCTGAGCGTGCCATGCTTTTGGGTGGCAATATGTTGCCGGACGTTACATCGCGGCTGAGGCAGCTCAGGTTGGAGGACCAAAACGATCCAAAGGCTGTTGTGTTGGTCATGCCCAACTGGAATGTCCCTGATGAGAGACGGTGTGGAGCATGGATTACTTTGCGACTCCAATCGATATCGACAAAGGCACCCGAGTTCGAGAACTGTGGTGTTTCGCTAGGTGTGACGAGCGGTGACGCATTGATAAGCGCCATCGAGTAACCAGGATCCGAGGGTGTCAAAACCAAATCGTCTGTACCAGGCCAGCCAGATTCGGTTGCGTCATCCGTTGTTCCGTTTTGATCGTCGTCCACATTCTTGGCTCCCCACGCTCCATCCACTCCTCGATTGGCAATGAGTTTGACGGAGAGGTCGTAACCTTTGACGTCAAAGGCAACAACGTTGGATGCAACGATTTCTTCGAGCGTTGGTACTGCGCTTCCGACGTTTCCGGCAGCATCGAGTGTGATTTTGCTGCGGAAAAAGCATGACGGAATGAAACCGCGATCGGTGGGCAAAACATCGGTCGTCGAATAACTCGCACTTAGCTTTCCGTATGCTTGATTGGTTAGTGCGAGATAATTGCCCGATGAAGTAGCCTCGGATGTTAATGCCAAAAGGGGTAGCGACGTCCCGGCTGCCAAGCTGATCGCGGGCAGCGGAATCGTGTAATGTGCAAATCGGTTCTCAGGGCGTTGTAGGTCGGCGAGAGAATTGGTCTGGAGTGTGAGTTCCCCATTTGCCGCAACAAAGTCGTTGGCGAAGGCTCTCACGCTCAGATCGCAACGTTGGTACGCAAAACGAATGCAATAGCGGAAAGAGTTCACAGACGCTGCGGTGCCGATTGGAAGAGGCTTAGCTACCAATTGAGGGTCTTTTCCAGAGAAAGCAGGAGACGAAAGGGTCGTTTCACTGATGTCTAGATCGGGTCGGATCAACAACACACGCCGGCAAAGAGCAATTCGGTCTGGCATTCCATCTGGGTCGGGAACCAAGTCGCCAGTGATGTCGACGCCGGGTGCAACATCTTCGACGGCGGTCTCAGGTGGGACTCCATAACCGGTGGCGAGCAATTCTTGCAAGTGAATCGGGTACCGTCGGTTGGGTGGTGCAGATGCTGAAGAATCGCTACCTTGCAACGGACGCATGAACCATGCAATCTCTGCATATTGCGATGCGATGGAAACGTCTGTTTGCCATGCTTCATTCCACTGTGCAGCGGTGAGAGTGATTGCCATACCTTTGTTCAAGTTATCGACGAGGAGCATCGCTTTCGGGACTTTTCCTCGGAACCACTCTCCATCTTTGGCCTTGCTGGTAAACATGAGGATATCATCGAGATCACCCCATCGGTTGGCGCCGATGCGTTGTTCCACGGCTCCGGTAGGCAGATAGTTGAACAGCGTCGCAGACGTATCCGACAACGGACCATCGTAGTATTTGAAATAACCTGTCCGGGCCAGCGAGCTTTGCGGGTTGTTGCTATCGACGGTAATGCCTTCGAGATCGTTTCGCAATAACGAACTGATTCCCCGAAGCTGATCGCTCAGGGATAGTTTGGACCTGCCTGCGGATACGGATTCGCTCAACGTCTTGAAACCTTGAGCCAACGCCAACATCATTAGCAAGGTGATCGTGGTAGCGATCAGCACTTCGATCAACGTCAATCCGGAACGGGAATTCGTCGTTCTCGTTGACGCTGTTCTGCAGATTTGTTCCGCTTTGTCACGCGTATCAAAATGTGTTTTAGTCATGTCGTCTGTCTGCCGCGATCTAGGAGTGTTCGATTTTGCCAACGAGGGAAAAGGTGACTCGCCAACGCGAGTCACCCGAATCCTTCAGACTTAATCCAGTTTGCGTTTCAGCAAAATGGTTTTGTCTGTGTTCAAGTTCTCGCCTGGCGTGAAGCCGACAGGGATCGAACGATCGATGATGTAGAAGTACTTTTCTCGTTTTGGTTGCCCGGTCTCATCCAAGAATTCGTTGCCGAATCCATTGATAGGGTCGTACTCATACAAGCTGACCGTGACCCAGACTGCAAACACGTTGGACTGGTTGGTAACCAAGTTGGGAGCCCGCATCACACGTTGCATGCGTGTAAACGCATTTTGGTTGACGCGATTCCCACCCGTCGCAATGTCATCTGGTGAAAACAGCATGGCTTGATCATTGATAGCACCCACGGCCGTATACGAAAGAGGGTTGTCGGAACGCATGAGCGTTGTTTCGATTCCGTACTTTCCGCGAATTCGAGCGCGTGCTTCATCGTTTGGAACAAACGGTGCAATGTTGGCGGACATCGAAGGCCTAAATGCTCCTGCGAACTGAGTTGGATAATCAGCGTGCAGGCTGGTATCGATTGTTCCCGAGTAACCGACAAAGAACTTGTTTGCTGGTGCAGGCAACGGATACCCTCGCCGTGCATTGACAAACTTGTCTTGCCAGGACTTGTACGTAGCATCCTGCGGCGCAATGCGCTGAGCAGGAGTCTTGTAATTATCATCGACTGCTTTGAGTGGAGCGATGAAACCAGCGGTGTCTTGCACCACGGTGTTCACGTTGATCTTGCCCGCGGCGATATAACTTGGCATCAAATTGAACGGAGCCAATACCGTCGGGCCACGGGATTGATCCAAGTTGGTTCCGTAGGATCCCGCGGGAACGTAGGAACTCAAGAATCGCTGTGCAACCCGGTCGCCCGTGGTGACAAAGCCATACATCAAGTCTGGTCGTAAGACCTTGTTCGCATCGGCATAAGGTGTTTGAGCCTCTACCAGGTCCATCATCAGAGCAAAGTCAGCCTCTGCTGCACTCGATTGTGTCATCCAATAAGTGCGTGTCGGAGGTTCCATTCCCGATGGCTCATTGACGCTGGCTGGATTCGATGTTTGGAACGATGGCAAGAACGAGTACGGCTTGCGCTGTGTTCCGCTATATGCCGAATGGTAGAACCCAAACTGTCCAGGGCCAGTTGCGGGAACAAGCATTAGCTCGTTAGGCGTAGCAAAGGGCCGATTGAACCATTGCACTGCTGAAATGTTTCGAGGAGACCCCCAGAAGGTAGCGGACAGGTTTACCAAGGTGTTTGTCGCATCCAAGGTTTGGGTAACTGGTGGACCAAATCCATCGAGCAAGTTCGCGAGGGCACCACTCGTTTCCGCCATTTGAACTGCGGTAAACCTTGGGCTTGCCCCGAGTGGGAAACCGGCGTTCAAGTGCCCCAGCGTCGTACCGCAATTGCCCAAGTTTCCAGCCCAGGCTACAGCAGTCCTATACCCAAGCTGGTGCTTGAAGTAACTTCGATGTTTCAGGGTTGGAGGATCAGGTTGAGCAATCGTATTCACCAGATCGGGAGTCGATGGTGAGTAGTAGCTGAAACCGTTTACGGAACCATCTTCACTTGTGAAGCTGCCCTGAGCGTACTTACCGTCCTTGTATCGCGATTGGAACTTGAAGGTTGGTGGTGGCCCTGCAGAGTTGCTGGCGCCTTCGCCATTGAAGACGGTCAGGTCCAGCGAAATCCAGTCCACGGTAATGTACGGATTCGAGATCGGATCGTACGCCAGTTCTGGGTCTGCCAAACGTTGCAGGTAAGCGGCTCGGATGTTTTCGTAGGTCCCATCAGGATCATCCCTTCCGAGCTTGCGGATTTCTGTGTTGAGAATGTTCGGTCCCGATGGATCTTCTTTTCGATCGAACGGATGTTGAGGCAAGGTGCCTGTTGCGACCGCTGGTCCCACATCAATCCAACTATCAGGAGGTGTTTGTGTATCACCGAAGCCGAATGTCATGTCGGATCGCGAAGATCGCAAGTCGGTGGAGTTCAATCGCGACGTTGGTCGGTACTGTGCACTCCAAATGGACGAACCGAAAGCCGGAGTTGGGAACGAGATATTCATCCCAACACCATCTGGAAAGCAAACATCCCAGTCTGCACCAGCACCCAATGCGGGATCGTCAGGTGGTTCCGTAGCGCAAACCAACGACAGTGGTGTCTTGATTCGAGTCATCCATGGCGCGTTGACTTCTGTGTCGTTGATCATCTTGGTGGAAACAGTACCTGTTGCCAGCGAAATGCGTTGGAACGAGGGTGAATAGATCGGCTTCATCGTAGGAGTCGACATATCACCACGCTTCAGAATGGGGTCCCACATCGTGTTCGTGAATTGGTTGTGGGTTGCGGAGCCCATCGGTGTTTCCGTCCGAGGTCCAACCACCATGTAAGAACCGCCAGTCAGCAACGGGTTGGGGTTGGTTCGGTTGTAGTAAACCGTATGGCGGGCATTGCTCGCCAAGGTTGACTTCAGGTCCGGAATGCTCTGTCCGTTAGTCGGCCCAACACCGCTAAACCAAATGAACCGATCGAATGCGACTGGTGGCTGGGTCGAGGTATTGGATAGGTCGTAGTGCAATCCATTGCCTGTGACTGCGTCAGGCGAGAGTGCGGCAGCTGGAGGCAACGTCCAACTAACACCATCGATCGCTGCGCTCGTGCTGGATTGATGCGTGATGTTTGCAAGCGAGCCTGCTTTGAGCGACTTGTTCGGGTTGTTGGTCGCATCGAATTCCGTGATCGCAATACGCCAAACTGGCTGTTGTCCCCACACACCATTGGCTGGTGCGCGACGAGCCAAATCCAAGGCAACTTGGTTTTGTGCATCGGTCGTGTACAGACTGCTTGGTGCCCCAGGGATAAAGGTATTGCTGCTGAGGTTCGACGCTGCGTCGGTGCTGTTGACGGTGTTCGTCGTACGAGGGCAATACAATTCCAGGAACAACGAAGCCAACGGGAATCGATACTGGTCGGTATCTTGATCCTTGTTGGAATCGGTTGGGTCGTAAAGTTTTCCTGCTGGATCGAAATCGGTATCTCGATTTCGTGTGTCGTGCGTGGCCAACGACTCAGTTAGCAATAGCTCTGGCATTTCCATCCCCCAAACGACTCCCGTGTAAGTCTTGTTGGCGACTCCATTGACGTCTTCGTTCAGGTGGTCTGGTGCCCAATAGGCTGGACGAGCGGTCAAACCATTCATCGTGCCGCAACCGAATGGGAAAATGTCGTATTCAAAACGAGTCATGGCCGCATCCGCGTCACGGAAATCGACGACGTTAACGGCCCATTGTGCAATGGCAGCCGCGCGGATTTTCGCATTGGTCATATTGACGGTCTTGTTCGGCATACCTGGGAACAAGAAGTCCCTGGGGATAATCAGCTGCCCTAAACAATAGAGGTGTCTTGCCAGGATCTGGCGAGAACCGAGGCGGATACGAGTTCCGGCTGTTTGAGCACCCATCGATTCTTGGATATCTCGACGATAGGCCCCGAACGGTGCGCTAGGAGCATTGATCAAGTTTCCATTTTCGTCGGCAAAGAATTCGTACTCAGAACCGTTTAGGATTTCTTCTGGTTCGTCTACTTGTCCGTCGCCATCGCTGTCAAACCCGTTTCCAAAGGGGCGGTTCAAATCCATTCGCAAACCCTTTGCGAAATCCGCTGGAAACAGCTCTTCGATTGCGCGATAGGTCAAATCAGGATCATCCGATGCAACCGGAGTTGGCAGCGTTCGCGTTTGGTATCGCTGGGCGTGGAGCAGTTTGATCCAATTCAACATGCTAGGAGCCTGCGACTCAACCGAAACTCGGTTCGAGTCGAAGGGGGCGGTCACCCTCGCTGCCGCGACCAAGTTAGGGTAGCGTAGTTCGGCGCTGCGAGTTGTAATGAACTTATTGATGGCACTCGCGTTCGAATACCCTGGGATTTGCTTGAGTCGCTCTCGCAGACGTTGAGGCATCGACGATGCATCCGACTGATAACGAAGCAAGATGGTTTGCAATTCGTCCAGAGCAAACAAGTCGTCGGAATTCGAAAGCAAGGTCACACGAGCATCGTATGGGTCGTCATCGATTTCCGAAGGCATGGCGGTATTCAATGCAGGATTGTATGGGTCGGCGTCCGCTCCCATGACTTGCATCATGGCCAAGTTGCCGTGGCGATCGATGTCCATGCCAAAGCTACTGCGACGCGCCATCGGCAACCCAGGCAAACGGCCGTGGCTGAATGGAACGTGGATTTCTCGTTCGAACACTTGGCTGGCAATATCGTTGGCCGGACCGCCCGAGCTAACGCGCTTTCCAGGTACACGGTCCAAGGATCCGTCCATGAGGTCGATTGGGCGATGCTTGTAACGTCTCGCACCATAACGATCGTCAAAGAACGAGAAGCCTGGCGCCGTTCGAAGCAATTCTGGTGTGTTGCCGAAAAGACTCGTCAAGGAAATATCTGCCGGACCTACTCCCATTCCCTGAGGAATGTTGTGCTGCCCAAGATTCGTGGCTTTCGGCTTGAACACCGTATCAAATGCTCCGGCGAAAAACGTAGTCAGACCTTGAGTGCGATCACCAGCGGTGTTCACATTCACGCGGCTATCGAGGTCTTCCGCCAAAATCGTTACCAATGGTCGAAGGAGTTTGCCATCCGGCGAATAAACGGTTGGCAATCGTGGGTCGATGAGCACGCTATCCATGTAGCCGTCTCCATCGTTGTCCATATCCCAGGGGCCGTTGATTTGCATGGCGATGAAACTCTGAAGATCAGAAATCTCAGCGGGTGTTGGAGGGTTCGACCAGCTCATGAGCGTCAAACGGGGCGTTGAAGGATCGTTGCTGCGAAATCCAGGGTTTTTGCCTGCTACAGACCCGAATCGATAGCTCATCACACGCGATGAGGACGCGTCGACCAGCTTCAATAGTTCCGCGACATCGGTTTGCGTCAGATTGGCTGGATCGCCAAAAAGATTGGCGATGTAATTGATCACTTCTGGTCGGTGGAACGAAGGGATAATGTGTGGCGTGCTGCCTGCAAAGTTCTGGAACGCAAGGAACGGATCTTGCCAGCCCGGAACGTCGTAGCCTTCGTTGCTTGCACCGTTGAGCAATGCTTCCCCAATGGAGCTTCGCTTCTTGTTGCCGATACCCGAGACCGTGGCGGACATGATCGTTGGGTCTTGCAAGTAATCGTAATGGGTCAGCAAAGCGGGCGGTATCTTTGGAATGGACGCGTTCGAAGGTATCGCCATCATTTCGCGTGCATCGAGCGTACCCAGCCCAGGTACAATATCGCGATCGTTGAGGCCGATGCCCGCATTGTTGAACGCGGCATCGTTGATCAACGTCGAGTAACCTTGATAGTTCGTCGCATCTTTAAAGTAGTAGAACAGGGACGAAACACCGAGGTTCGCGACCCAGTCACGCACGGGAAGCGTAACAGTACGCACGCGGCTCGCGGCGCTATCGTAGTACTGGCCTGTTACTGTCTCATTCCATACATCATTCAAGTCCAGCATGACCGAGTAGTCGAACTTGTAGTAGTCGGCGTCGGTGTAGTCTGGTTTGGCCCATGGCAGTACCACTTGGTTAGCTGTGATCGTGCTATTACGGAGCGCTAGGTTCGTATCGTCAGGGTTAGCAGCCGCTGGTCCTCGCACGTAGCCGACGTACTTGAGAATACGAAACGATTGGCCAGCTAATGGCCCTTCTAGAACGGTTAAGACTCGCGAGTTGTACTCGTTTTCATTTCCCGACAAGGCGGTGTTGGTCAAACTGTTTACAGGCAGCAGAGAGACCTTCGCCAACTTCGTTGGAGTAGCTGCAGTCGAGGTTGTGAGCAATCGGCCCCAGTCCGCTTGGAACGGTAGGCCGACCGAAGCATGACCGAATCGAGTGCGGATCGGGTTTGGGCCCCATACGTCTTCGAGGAAATTGCCAGCACGATAGAAGGGGGAAGCCACGTCGTTCGTACCACGGATCAATCCGTTAACGACAGCGTTCGCCGACCCGGAAACCGTAACGTTCGAATTCCTTGCTCGTACTCGCATCGAATCCGATGCATTTCGAGATGCACCAGCCGAGACCACGTAGGTCACGGCTAGCAGCGTAAAGAGCCCCAGCATGCCGAGGACAATCAGCAATATGAGCCCGTTGGAACGGTCTCTCTTGTGCAACAAGCTATTCATGTGATACGTCATTTCTTTTGCCTCTCGCGTTGGTGTGTGTGGAGAGTTAAAAGGCTAGTTAGTTGGTTTGTAGTGATACGCTGCGCTGATAAACTTGAATGACATCCTTGAGCAACGTCACCGCTGTCGGTGGCAAGGCGGGCGGAGTTATATTCATTCGGTTGTAGTACTTGATCTCGTGTTCGGTCCAGTACCAAGGCTCACCCGATACGCGGACCGTTTTTGGAAATACGTTTTCGCCAGTCACGCTGATCACCCGATACCACTTGTGCCGTTGTCGTGTTGCGAAAGAACCCGTGTCGAACTCGACCGACGAGTTTCGCGACAGCATGAGCCAGTCACCGATCTTCACTCTGCCTTCGACTTTGGAATCGGCCAAGATGGTGATATCAAACGTACCTGCGTTCCACGCATCGGGCGTTGCAGCAGAGGAATCGATCAAGAAGCCCAATCGTTCGCTCGTTGGAACGACTCCGGTCGCACCGATTCCCGTGGTCGCATTCAAATTGAAATCGCGTACATCGCGTTTGCTGAAGACCACGACCGCCAAGTCATAGCTTTCAGGCAGCAATCGCAATGTACCTTGCGTTGCGACCGACAACATCGAGGAGCCGATGAGTGGGGTGGAATCCGATGGGGTCAAACAAGCGAGCCAGGAAACCGATGCGCCGCTCGTTGGCGAGACCAGCAATGCGCCAGCCCCGTCGGCATATTCCGCGCGAAGCGGTGCGCCGTTGCGGTTGTCTGCTGCACGTACTGATTGAGTTAGATCGCCACCACTGACGGCCGCCAAACTATTGGCAGGTGGTTGTCGCAACCAAAAAGGATTCGATGGATCGGAGTTAGGATCGAAAAGGCTAACCCGGCGCAGTCTTGGCGTCGTGATGTACGTCATGGTTGCATCACCAAAGGGATCGTAATCGGTCGGCATGTTCTCGTTGTAAAACGGGAAACGTGTCTTGGTGAAATTGTTTAGTCCAGCAGTGCTGTTCTGAGCACCCCAAAACATCGGGTCGATGCAGAAGCCCATTCCGATCGTTTCGTTTTGAAGTTGAGCGTATTGCAGCAGAGTCGTAGGCGAATTCGCCAATATCCTCACGTTGAATTCCGAGGCATAGTATTCGCTCATCGACGTTGCAACGGCGCGTGTTCCGTCATCGCCAATGAAAAGCCATGGGGCATCCATTCGTGGCTGGACAATGGAGTGCGAATTGAACACCCCCAATGCGTTGTCGCCGGCTGCTAGTCCCTGTGTAATTTTGTAGCTGTCTTCCGCTTGTCGGATCGCGAAAGGGACCATGGCGGCGACGCCAACAAGTCCCACCAGAACGATCACCATCGCAAAAAGCACTTCGACCACGGTCAGGCCAGATGTGACTCGGCCCGTCGATAGCATTCGCTTTGAAAACCCGTTTTGCTTTGTCATGTTATTGACCTGTGATCGTCGAGTTGTAGGTACCTAAACGCGATTTGCCGATGATGTCCCCCAGCGTGTCGCCAGCCAGAGGAAAGTATTGTCGAATGGGTGCTGCAGTGATCGCGCCCGACTTGGCCGATATCCGCAACACGTAACTGCTTGGGTCTGTGAGGTTTTGTTTGACGCCGTTGGCGACAGCGACTTCCAAGGCCGTTCGGTTTCGACCGCCGACGCTGGTATCCACTGGCATGTAGACTTGGTCGATTCGACCGATGTGCAAAAACACATCTTCTACAGGGTCAATGCGCACGGCCTGTGGGTTCACTGCTGGCGGGACCGATTTCTCATTTGCGTAAATTCGCGAAAAGGAACCGTCAGGAGAGAACACCAAATAGATGGGACGCAATTCTTCTGGGGTGGGTATACCGTCAGTTCCCGAGATCACCCAATCCGATGAGAACCGAACTCGGTAGTCGGTCAACCCTGGGCGATCGTTCGCGAATCCGCTTAGCGATAGGTCGATGCATGTACCTTTGGGTAGTTGCAACGCTTGCGAGTAAATAGGTTTGGGCTTTTGATAGATGCGAAAGCTCGAGACAGCGCCTCCCGCAGTTAGGTTTACGTAAGGTCGCATGGCCGTTTCTGCAGACCCATCCAGTCCCACCTCGTTGTATACCGAGAACCATATCTCATTGGGGTTACCAGACGCAAAGTTGTCGTGGGGCTTGCGAGAGGTCGGTGATGCAATCGTAAATCGGAGTGGAGAGTCTCCTAAACTGATTTCGTTGCCTGCTACCAAATATTCTCCGAGCAGGTCTGCAGCATTCGCTGTGGTTGTAACTCGAAATACTCGTACTTCAGCGATGCCGTTTCCTTGGTCCATATCCAAAAGGGGAACCAGCGGATCGTAGTTGGTTGGGATCGATGGCGTGAGACCATCGGACGGACTACGAGCGATGATCGTTGCCCCCATGGGCAACGTCCTTTCTGTGACGGGTAGAGGTTCTTCGGCCAAGCTCAGTTTGATGCACGTGTTGTACGGAATGAAGTTAGTATCCGGCGAAAAAGACGCACGCGAACCAGCTGCGAATCTGCTTGCAGAGCCTGAGACGTAGGAAGAGGTTGCCGAATCAAAAATGGCTCGACTCGAAACGCGTTGCAACACAACAGCAACCGACCGGTTCTTGCCAATCGCGCGAGCACGTGCGGCTTCGATGTAGTTCTTGACGACGATTGCAGATTGACTCGTCTTGCGATCGGTCATCAATCCTTTTACCGTGGGCAAAACCAGAGCGGCGAGCAAGCTGACGATACCCAACACAACCAGCAATTCCACCAACGTCATACCGTGACGGGTGTTGGTTCGAATTTTCATCATAGCGATGCTCCGTTCCCATCGTAGTTGGTTAAATCATCGCGAGCCGCAGCCGCATTGATTTGACTACCGAGTCGTTGGGTGATGTCGTTTCTTGGATACCAAGGGTCTGTATGTTGCAGGGAAAGTGTTCCGTAAAAGCTGGTCCACGACGGGCAGTCCGCAACCGAGTAACTGCCGTTGTTGGGTGATCCTAGCTGAAAACGCAATCCGAAAATTTTGTCGCTGCCCGGTGACACTACCAAGGGAAACATCCCAGCCTTGGGCCGATAGTCTGCTTGTGGGCTTGGAGCAAAAGGGGAATAGCCTGGATCTGCACCCATACGATCCAACGGATCGGATGCAATGTTGGATGGCGTCAAGCTTGGGTCCATCAAGTCTGGATGAAAGGCCGCTACTCCTGTGAACCCAGCGGGCCATCGAAGCCACTGGATTGGATTGCGTTCTGCATCGAGGAACTCTGATAGTCCATCTCCATCGGTATCGCCAATCTCGGACTTGCCGAACATTTCAATGGCACTGGTACCGTTGAGCGATGAATCCTCGACAATGAGGAACAGCAACTCCGCATTCGCGTTCGTTGTCTCCCAGCCGGGGATAGGTGCATAACCACCGCCCACGACTCGACTCAATCGTTGCATCAAACGAGTGGA
Organism: uncultured Pirellula sp.; assembly: GCA_903920425.1. Classification (GTDB taxonomy): domain Bacteria; phylum Planctomycetota; class Planctomycetia; order Pirellulales; family Pirellulaceae; genus JBKCUI01. The sequence continues at coordinate 12,750 of CAIXME010000924.1, forward strand.
TCTCGATGTGTGCTGTGCCTTGACATATACGTTGCTTGATGCGGTTGCCAAACCTGTTGCGATCGCGGGAATCGGATCCAGCATGGTACTCGATGGGGTAGTGAATCCCAACGTTGTAAGCCAGCCAGTCGTCCACTTGATATCATCGGGATGATCGGGCATCTCTGTACGAATAACATCTCGAAGACTGAGCAATCGAGCTCGTTCGTAAAGCTTGATGACCGAATCGCCGCCGGACGCTGCAGGAACAATAGGAATCGCCGAGCTTGGAATCGGGGAAACGTAGGTAACCGGATACGACGAGTACTCCTCCATCCTGGAGTTCAGGATTTCACTGATCTTAGTGATCGTACTGATCGACTTTGTTCTGTCCGATTCTTGTTGAGCGCCTCGATAGGCTACCAAGAACATACCGGACATGAATCCGATGATCGAAATCACCACCAGCAGTTCCACAAGTGTGAAACCGTTGGAGCGTACCGTTCTTATCGTTTGTTTTGTCATCGCTTGCCCCTCAAACCGAACGATTAGAAATTGACGTTTTCGCCGAACGTATTGGGTTCGACAAAGTTGCTTGCGTTATCTTGAGCTGGCCTGACTTTGACTACTCCGGCCACCATATGCTCTGGCAACACAAATGGTCCTTCGGTTGTCGTGCTCTTAAAAAAGCCAGTAGCCCCAGCCACGCAGGGCGCACCTCGGGAAGTGAAAAGAATCAAACCTGAGCTGCTAACGGTGGAAGCGATGCGTCCACCGTACCGTCCATCGCTACCTGGACTGAGGATTTGAAACGTGTCTTTGTTCTCGTAAAGCAGTGGGCTTGGTGCTGCGATCGCAGTGTTGGCGATTTCAGACAAAAAGGGGCGCGAAGCACCGAAGTGCAAACCGCCAGCAACTCCCCCGCCCCCACGTGCTCCGGCATCGCCAGTGGCCACATTCGAAGGTTGATAGAAATTGATGTAGGTCCCGCCCGGCTTGGTGGAGACGTACGTTCTGCTATTGAAATACGTGTACGGGCAACCTTCGTTTGCGTTGTTGTAAAGCGAGAGGTAAACCGGGAGCAGATCATTCCATGGCACGTTGCCGTGGTTCGGCTGGGCCGGTTGTTCGTTGAACAGCACTTCGTCGGACGATACCAACACGTTGCTAACGGTTGCCAGTGTCAATCGTCCCGATTGAAACTCATGGAACGAGTTCTGCCGTGAACCATTGTATTGCAACGTTTGTCCGCCAGACGCTCCTGGAACTGTTGCAAATGGACCGCCTGGCCCAGTAAATGGACGCTGTGTATCTGCACTAAAACCACCCAAAAAGAACACCAACGCTTCTGCAGGATCCATCACGCGAGTGTGGATCGCAGCGCCGGAGCTCAACGTTGTATCGTTGTCATTTCGAATGTCGGCAATTGGACCGGCTTGACCGCTGAAATAGACCGGGTTCAGCAAGTCTAACTCGGATTGCAAAATGTCAGGAAATGCCTTTCGCAAGTGGGCTTCCATCAGCGGCCATGAACTGCCGTCGGGTGGGTACTCTCCAAACTTGGCTCGGTACTTTTCGACTGCATCAGACAACGCGTTGACTTCGAATTTAATCGCCGCGCGGGTAAAGGCCCCTCGAACCGCAAAGACGGCTGGAACGGTCAAGCCAACGAGGACGCCGATAATGGCGATGACGACCAAAAGTTCGACCAGCGTAAAACCGGATCGCCGCGTGGATCCAGTTCCATTCTTTTCCTGCCATGCCGACGATGTTCGCTTCATTTCTCCGTCCTCCGCCCTCTGTCGTGATAATGCGTTACTAACAAATCTCTCGTAGAATCATGAGCCCCAGACATACGCGTTGACGTTGCGCGATAACCGCACACCATTCGTCTCCGTTCGATCTGGTTTACACGTTGTTTTGGTCGTTCCATCGTGCCTTGTGTTGATCAGGGGCACGATTTCCTATGTCCAGCACGTTTCGCTGGATGATTTAGGCTACCCCCCGGCAGGATTCGTTTCGTAACCCGCCGGATGGCTAGCCTCTGAGCTTTTATTTGCAGGTCATTAACCGCTCAAGCTGGTGATCAAAGAGATCAGCGGCATGAACAAAGAGACCACGATAAAACCAACCGCGAGTCCCAAGAAAACGATCAGCATCGGTTCGATCAGCTTCGTCAAACCTTCTGTCATCACGCTCACTTCTTCGTCGTAGTTGTCGGCGATTTTGTACAACATCGTGTCCAGTTCACCGGTCTCTTCACCCACGTCGATCATGTTCACCACCAAGTCATCGATAACCCGGGATCGCATTTTGAGCAAATACAGCAAGCAGCTACAAACAACGCCGATTGCCAAAGCCATCAACGAAATCGTAACCAAGGACCCGTTGCCGCCTCCCGCCGATTTGACCATTTCCCCATCGGGACCCTTTTTGTTCACACCACGGCCAGCAGTCAGGGCGACCGACATGATCATGATGCCTGGGAATGCTCCCATCCATGCCCAATAGAAAAGTGCTAGCGGGTGGAAGCCAGGTGTCGAATTCTCTTTCATCGGCTTCGCAATAACGTCCCCTTCGCGAATCGCGTCGTTGACCTTGCTGAAGATTCGCTCGAACATCGCGTTGCCGGCGGTCTCGCGAGTGATGTTAATCGCCTCGAGGATCGGCACACCCGACGTAACCAGCGTTCCTAAAGTACGCGTGGTCCGCGCAAGAATGTTCTTTTCAACTAGCCCTCCAAAGATCGGTACTTTGATGATGAACTGATCGTACCCCATGCGCCCATGTTTAAATTTCCGTATGATCTTTCCCACCAGCCAGATACACACCGGCAGCAAGAACATCAGCCAGAAATAGTTCACAACGTATTCGCTCATCGCCATCAACAACTGCGTTGCGGCTGGCAGCTTGAGATCGAACTCGTCGAACATCTTTTTAAATGTTGGAACGATAAAGAACATAATACCGGCCAAGATCAGCGTTGCGACCAACACAACCGCGACCGGGTAAATCATCGCTCCCTTTACTTTCCGCTTGAGCGATTGAGACCGCTCAAGGAACTCAGCCAAGCGTTGGAGAATGGTTTCCAAAGCACCACCGGCCTCACCGGCCTTGATCATGTTCACATACAAACGACTGAACACCTTGGGGCATTTCGACATGGCTTCGGATAACGTCGAGCCGGTTTCAATCTCATCGCAAACGTCCATCAAGGAGTTCTTGAGACGGCCAGGCTTTTGATTGTTTTCCAGAATCCGGAGCGAACGCAAAATTGGCAAGCCTGCGTCTTGCAAGATCGACAATTGTCGCGTGAATGTGCAGATGTGCTTGGTCTTGGCACCACCCATGGCAAATGGGCGTTTGCGTTTCTTGCCGACGGCCTTGGTCTGTGCACCTTTCTTTAACGACAGCTTGGTTACGAAGTAACCCATCTGTCGAATGGTATTCTGTGCCTCTTCTTCGTTCGGCGCATCGATAACGTCCCGGATTTCTTGACCGGTCCTATCCATCGCTTCGAATTGGTACATTGGCATTTTAGAGGTCTCTTGAATTAGGCTGTATGCTAAAGGCTGTAGGACAATAAACGGATTGCTCTAGAACGGGTCCAAAGCAATGCCAGGAGTTAGCCGTCATGGACTGTTTCGCGGACGACTTCGTCCGCAGTGGTGAATCCTTCGAATACGAATTTCTTGCCGTAATCTCGCAAGGTGATCATTCCGAACGATTCGGCTTTGGATCGAAGATCGTCGGTCGTTGCGTTCTGCATAATCATGTCGCGTAACACGTCATTCATTACCATCAACTCGAACAACCCGATACGACCTTTGTAGCCAGTGTTGTTGCAGTTGTCGCAACCTTTGCCACGGTAAAATTTGTAGTTTGGTCGCGTCTCTTCGGTCACGCCCAGGTCGTACAACACTTCCATCGCAGGATCGGTTTCTTCGCGGCACTTGGTGCAGATACGGCGAACAAGTCGCTGCGCCAAAATCGCCTCAACCGTCGCGGTGATCAAGAACGTTGGGATTCCCATGTCCTTCATCCGCGTGATGGTGCTCGGTGCGTCATTGGTGTGCAACGTGCTGAACACCAAGTGCCCCGTCAACGACGCTTGAACCGCGATTTCGGCAGTCTCCAAATCTCGAATTTCACCCACGAGGATGATGTCTGGATCCTGTCGCAGAATGGCTCGCAAGCAGGATGCAAACGTAACGCCGATGTCATGGTTGATCGGAATCTGTACGATACCGTCGATGTCGTACTCGACAGGGTCTTCTGTAGTGATGATTTTTTCGGTGATCTCATTCATTTCCGACAAAGCAGAGTAAAGCGTCGTCGTCTTACCCGAACCTGTTGGGCCCGTTACCAGCACAATGCCGTTGGGTCGCGTCATGACTTTGCGAAACCCAGCCATCGTGACATCGTCCATACCTACCTTGGTGAGCGACAACGATACAACGGAGCGATCGAGGATCCGCATAACCACGCTCTCGCCGAACATCGTCGGGAGCACGGATACTCGCAAGTCGACTTGGTGGCCCCCCACCATCAACTCGATCCGACCGTCTTGTGGCATGCGTCGCTCTGCAATGTCCAAGTTCGCCATAACCTTGATCCGCGTCGTAATAGCGAATGCCAAGTGACGTGGCGGTGGCACCATTTCATAGAGAACCCCTTCGGCTTTGATCCGAATCCGGAACTCGTCTTCAAATGGCTCAAAGTGAATATCGCTAGCGTGATCCTTGATCGCTAATAGCAAAACCAGGTTGAGCAGTTTACGAACCGGCGCGCTATCGGCCAACGCTTCCGCGCCGTCCAGGTCGAACTTGTCCCCCATCAGCATGCTAGCTTGTTGGAACAACGTGTCGTCCTCGGCCAACTCCTTGACGATCTTCTCTACGCTCAAACTCTCGGACGAATAGAATCGCTCGATCGATGCTTTGATTTCACGCTCGGTCGCTACCACCATCTCGATGTCGATGCCCAGGAACGTGCGAAGCTCATCTTGGATGGTCAAGTTCTGTGGATCGCAGGTCGCAACCGTCAGCGTGTGCCCGTCGTATTTGACTGGGATGACGCGATACAATTGAGCCATCGTTTCCGATAGTCGTTCCAGCAACTCGTCAGAGATGGGTGTGTCGCCCAGCGTCACCACCTTCATGTTCATTTGCTCGCCGAGAGCTTGAGCCAACTGCTCGTCGGTAATCAACGCCATGTCTTCGGCGAGCTTACCCAATAACGCCCCAGGCTGTTGCTGCTGTTCTTCGAGCAACAACTGCAACTGCTCATCAGTGACGAAGCCCATGTCGACAAAAATTTGGCCGATGCGTCGTGTGCTCATTGAAATCAGTCTCTAATCGAAAAGGACGTAATGCTTGGATTCGTTTGAAAGGCCAAATGCGGACTAGCTATCTTTGGGCAGCCCCTAAAAGGCTATCCCATGAAAACCATCCCCGAAAATTTAGTGATCGCTCTCTTCGGTTTCAGCCTCATCTTCGACGCCATTGCGGGCATTCACAATGCGTCGAGCCAAATCGTCAGGCCGGTGCGACTTGGACAAAATGTCTTCTACAGTTACCTTGCCATCAGCCCAAAGGTTGAACAAAGCGTCGTCCATGAGCTGCATGCCGAATTTGGAACCGGTTTGGATCGCCGATCCAATTCGGAACGTTTTGTTTTCTCGAATCAAGTTCGCGATACCTGATGTCACGACCAAGATCTCGTATGCAGCAACCCGGCCGCCACCAATCTTGGGAATCAGTGTTTGTGCTACCACACCCAGCAAGCTGGATGAAAGCTGCGTACGGATTTGATCCTGGAGGTTACCAGGGAACGCATCGATCAAACGGTTGACCGTGCCCATAGCACTGTTGGTGTGCAACGTTCCGAAAACGATGTGCCCTGTTTCCGCAGCACTGATCGCAGCCGAGATGGTTTCCAAGTCCCGCATCTCACCCACGAGGATGCAGTCAGGGTCTTGACGCAACGCACGGCGGATCGCTTCGGAGAAGCTAGGAACGTCTACGCCAACTTCACGCTGGTTGATGGTCGACTTTTTGTGATCGTGATAAAACTCGATCGGATCCTCGATCGTGATGATATGGTGATCGTGGCCTTCGTTGATGAAGTTGATCAAGCTTGCGAGGGTTGTACTTTTTCCTGAACCGGTCGGGCCGGTGACCAGCACCAATCCGCGCGGACGCAGACACATTTTGATCACCGACTCCGGCAGACCAAGCTGCTCTGGCGTCAGCTTGTCGTTAGGAATCTGTCGCAACACCATCGAGATGTTGCCCCGTTGCTTAAAAATCGAGACACGAAAACGAGCCAAGGTACCGAATGCGAATCCAAAGTCAGAGCTCCCTGATTCCTGAAGCTCTCGTTGGCATCGCTCCGGCGCAATACTCTTCATCAATTGGACTGTATCATCTGCCTCAAGAACTTTGGTCTCGAGTTTCCTCATCCGGCCGTGCAAACGAAAAACGGGTGGTTGTCCAACCACAATGTGAATGTCGCTGGCCCCCTGCTTGATCGCAGCCTGGAGGAGTTTGTCGATGAGGACTGTTGCCATATATAGCTGTCCGACTCTGATAGAGGCGGTTTCAAGATTAGAAGGATGAGATCAAAATGAGTGCGCAGGAAATACCGTTAAATATTTCTTGTGCCAAATCGATTGTAGTCAGAGTCGCAAAACGAAGAAAACTTTGCGACATTTATTTGCTCGGATTAGAAAAAAGAAATCCGTTGGAATCGATTCAATGTGAACCCGTTTGGTTGGCTCCGACTGTGAGCGCAAGCTGAAACGACGTCAAGGAGTTGCGGTCCGTTAGAAGGCGTCAATGTTAAAATCGACGCCTTTGTTGAATTTGCGTACGAGCGTGGAGCTAATGGTATTCTAGGTGCGAGACCTGGTACCCGTTTGGGCTATCCCATCACTTCCTTGAGCACTTTATCGATAGCGATGTGCTCTTGTTCGGTCTTTTTCGCGGTCCGGTAGACCTCATCGAGGGTCGTGATTCCCTGGATGACTTTTCGTAGTCCGTCGCAGTAAAGCGTTGTCATGCCTGCATTTATGGCTTCTTCTCGAAGATCCGCAGAGGAGCGGCCCGCGAACATTCGCTCGCGTAACCGTCCGTTGACGATCATGAGTTCGTAAATACCGATACGTCCTCGGTACCCCTTCTTTTGGCAGTACGGACAGCCCTTGCCCTTCGAGAATTTCGCGAACTTGGCGATCTCTGGCGGCAGTCCAGCATCTTCGAGAACGGCGTCGGAGAGCGTTACCGGGTACTTGCACCGAGTGCAGATTTTGCGGACCAATCGCTGAGCCAATACCGCGATCACGCTGCTGGCCACCATGTAGCCGGGCACGCCCATGTCGGTCATCCGTGTGACAGCACTGGGCGCATCGTTCGTGTGTAGCGTACTAAATACCAAGTGTCCAGTCAGACTGGCCTGGATACCCATCTGAGCGGTTTCCGTATCCCGCATCTCACCCACGAGGATGATGTTGGGAGCTTGTCGCAACATGGCTCGAATAATGCGAGCGAAATCGAGTCCGATGTTGTGTCGAACTTCGACCTGGTTCACACCGGGCAAGTAGTACTCAACCGGATCCTCGGCCGTGATGATCTTGCGGTCAGGTCGGTTCAAAGCGTTCAACGCGGCATACAACGTGGTCGTCTTGCCCGAACCTGTTGGGCCCGTAACCAGGAAGATGCCGTTCGGACGCTTAATAAGATTTGTGAATAATTTGAAATCTCGATCCGCGAGGCCCAGTTGCTTCACACCAACCTTGATGTTGTCCTTGTCCAGCAGACGCATAACCGCAGACTGGCCGTGGTTGGTTGGGATGATACTGACTCGCAAATCGAGTTCTTTTTCCCCAACGGTAATCTTGATACGACCGTCCTGGGGGCGGCGACGCTCGGCAATATCCATCTTTGCCAAGATCTTGATCCGTGATAGCAATGCCCCGAGAAGCCGGCGGGGGGGGCTGTCTCGCTCCACGAGAACACCGTCGATCCGGTAGCGGATCCGGACGCGTTCTTCGAAAGGCTCGACGTGGATGTCGGATGCCCGCAATTGGACCGCTTCGGCGATCATGTACTGTACCAATTTGACGACAGGTGCGCTGTCTTCGTCTACCCCTTCGTCGTCGCGCAGTTTGTCTTCTTCGGTTTCGGTGAAGTCGATTTGCGTGTCGGTGAACTCTTGCAACATCGAGTCAGCGGACTCGCCCTCGACCTGTCCATAATATTTATTAATGGCTTCTTGGATGTGCTCTTGCGGAGCCAGCGCCGTGTCGATTTTCTTGTTCAGAATGAATCGTAGCTTTTCGATCGTCTCGATATCGAACGGGTCCGAAACGAGAACCTTGATGGTTCCATCCTCGTCGGAAATCGGAATAATCTTGTTTTCGCGGGCGACCGATTCAGGAACAAGCTGGATAACGGTATCAGGAATCCTAATGGAGCTGAGGTCGACGTATTCAAACTTATAGAATTCGGCGAGGGCCTGTGCGACGTCTTCGCCGCTGGCGTATCCGAGGTTGGTGAGGCATTGGCCAACGGCCTTATCCTCTTTTTTGGCGAGAGTTTTGGCTTCGGTTAACTGCTCCAGCGAAATAATTCCACGCGTTAGCAATAGGTCGGTAAAATCGCGCATTGGCTGGTCCATAATTAGCCTCCAGCAAGAGCAGTGTAGACGAGGACAAGTTGAAAAACTGGGGAGTGATTCTCCGGAAAGAACCTCGCTTCAGTATATCGCACGGGCTGATCCTCAAACAAACACCATTCTCCAACTTTCAACCCCTTTTCACAACAAAATGAACCATACAACACGTTGGGCGTTAGTTACCGGCGCAAGTTCCGGCATTGGGCGGGCAATTTCCGTCGGTCTGGCAGAGGCTGGTTGGAATATATTCATCAATCATTTTCGCGATGAAGCGGGTGCCGAGCAAACGTCCGAGCTGGTGGTTCGGGCTGGCAGATCGGCCATCGCCTTGGGCGCGGACGTGGGGTCCTCGGCCGAGGTGTCCGCGATGTTTGAGGCTGTCGAGCGACAAGGGGAAGGGCTAGATGTTTTGGTGAATAACGCCGGAGTTCAAACCTGGGCAAGTTTCCTC
>CAIXME010000925.1 GCA_903920425.1 uncultured Pirellula sp.
CCAGATCGGACCTCAGTCAGCAAACCTGAAGCTGACGGACGCTGCCGGTAATTCGCAAACGCAAGCGATCGCGATTGTCGTTGCTGACGCAGCGAAAGTTGGAGTCACGCTGCAAGCCTACGACACCACCAACGCCAATCCGCTCACATCTGCTTCAATCGGACAAGAGTTCGTTCTGCGAATTACCTTGAACGATCTAAGAACAGGCGGAATCCCTGAAGGGGACGGGGTATTCTCCGCCTACATGGATTTGGTTTACGATTCAGACAAAGTTGAATTGGTGGGAACCACTCCCGTTACCTACAGCTCGCTGTTTGGAAACGGCAAGAGCACACCAGTGTTAACAACGCCAGGTCTCGTAGATGAACTCGGCGCATTCTCCAGTTTCAACGTAGGTCCTGGACGAGATCCGCAACTCTTGGCAACCGTCCGCTTCCGCGTCAAAGCAGCCGGACAAGCGTTGTTCAGCACCAACCCAGCTGAAAACGCAAGCCGCGGATTCACCATTTTCAAAGAGGATAATCAAGTCCCATCGAGCCTCGTGACCTTTGGTTCGACAACCTTGCCTATCGGTCAGAACTTTGTCGCTGTAACAGACACGTTCAACTTTGACGAAGACTCAACCAACAATTCGCTGGCCGTATTGGACAACGATACGATCGTGACGGGCTCGGGAGCGGTGCTAACACTCCAAAGTCTTTCGACTCCATCGCGAGGAGGTACCGTTTCTATCTCGAGCGATAGCAAGCGCGTTCTCTACACGCCTGCAGCGAATGTGAATGGAGCAGAAACATTCACTTACACCGTACGGGATCAAAATGGGATTTCCGCTACGACTACCGTGACTGTTCAGCTTCGCTCGGTCAATGACAATCCAGTCGCTGTAGCAGATACGCTCGGCACGGTTAAATCCAATGACGTGGATCTGTTCATTCCTGTACTAACGAACGATACGCTAGGACCGGACACGGGTGAAACCCTCACCGTCACACAAGTCGGAACCACGTCGCAAGGCGGAACCGTTCGCGTTGCGTCGGCCGGAAGTGGTGTACTGTACACACCGAAGGCTGGCTTCACCGGCAACGAAACATTCACCTACACCATCAGCGATGGAAACGGCGGAACGTCGACCAGCACCGTCACCGTCACGGTTTCTCCTGCAGTACCACCACCAACGGTAATTGGTGAGTCGTTCACCGTAGTCGAAGATGCTGCGACTGCCGAGTTCAATGTTCTAACCAACGATACTCCAGCTGTCACCGGCGACACGCTGTCTCTCACCGATGCAAAGGCACCCAACGGCACCGTTTCGATTACCTCCAACGGTACTCGGTTGAGCTACGCTCCTAAGGCGAACTTCACTGGCCAAGAATTGGTTGTTTACACCGTTCGAAGCAGCAACGGCGGGTCAGCAACTGGAACAGCGACCTTTACGGTAACAGCCGTCAATGACGCTCCCGATGCGGTCAACGACGCGATCGACGTTCTCTCGTCACCCGGTCAATCCGTGGATGTACTCAAGAACGATACCAACGTCGATTTGAACGAAACGTATCTCATTACAAGCGTCACTCAGCCAGCAACAGGCTCGGGGACTGTTTCCATTGGACCTAATGGTCGAACCATTCTGTACTCTGCTCCTGCAACCACGTTCACGGGCACTGTAACGTTCACCTACACGATCAGTGATGGCAGCTCGTTGACCGATACGGCAACGGTGACGCTGAATGTTCAGAACTTTGTACCACGCGATGTCGGAATCAAACTACCGAATGATTTGCAAGGTCTACCTGTGACAGTGGAAGTCATACCCACTGCCGGTGGTTCTAGCTCCACTACGGCCATCCCAGTCGTCTCCACAGCGGACGGAGTCAAGATTGCCAGCGTCGGACCAGGCACCTACAAGTTCTCCATTCCGGATCTGCCATTCGTTTCAGGCGGTACGCAATCCGTTATGGTCACCTCGAGTTTCAGTGATTCGAGCTCCCTCTCGACAGAGCTGAAACCTGGCGTCCGCGAAGCACGCTTTGTCGACATTCGAGATTTCATGGGCCAAAACCTGAAACGCGGCATCACCACTGCGGTCGGTGCAGCCAAGGAATCCGTATGGCTCGACGGGCAAGGTGATTGGCGAAGCTATTCGAACATCAAAGTGTCCCTCAATACAGCTGGCACTCAGTTGACCGTCAAAGCTACCAACCCGTCCAGTCAGAACGTTCAAGCAACATTGCCGGTAACAGATTCGCGAGTGGTGCTTCGTGGTACTGAAGGTAACGCGTCCTTGTACAGAATCCAAGCGCACCCGACGGAACTATCGTTCACGCCAGTTACAAGCACCTCCAGCACTAGTAGCAATGCGAGCGGCGAAGGAGAAGGAGTATCGACTCCTTTGGCCTCCGCTACCCCTGCAGTGAACTCGGAACGCAAAACGACACCGTCGCTTGATCCCGCAGCAGTCGATCAAGTGATCCAGCAAGTCAAGAGCCCGACACGTGTGATGGCTTCGTCTAGCAACTCCAGCTCGACACAAGCCAATAACACCAGTGCGGCACCTCAATCGACCAACGCACCAAATTCTAATCCCGTGTCGACTGGGTTTCGACGCGGGTTCCGAACGCGTTAGTCGTGACACGTGAGCCCTTTTCGTTGGTTTCTCATCGCGATCGTTTGTTTCGTGCCATTGCACGTCACGGCGATCGCATTAGATGAGTGGTTTGCTCATCCTCCCAAACCCATCGGCGACGGCCCTGACTATGAAGCGATCGCGTTTGACATCAGTCGAGGGAACGGCTGGTCTCATTCCTACGCTGACCAGCAATGGCGCAAACCCTATCTAGAAGCCCAGTCGGGCCCACAGTCGCTAGCATCTTCCGACTATGCGGTTCAGTTTGCGAGAAACACGCCGACCACGCCGGATACAAATCGCCCTCCGCTTTTGCCGACGCTCATCGGAGGTTTGTATTGCATCGTACCACGCGGTCCGACCGCATTTGCTCTCGTGCGAATCGGCCAAGCTTTGTGTTTGGCCATCGGATGTGCTCTCGCTGTCGGATGGAGTGTCGCGATCGCGTCGCGGATCGAGACTCGGGATAAACGACGGCTGGGAACTCTGGTCGCTCTCTCGACCATCGCGATTGTCTTTTCGGAGCGCAACGTTCGAAACTACGCGACCGACTTCCTGACCGAACCGTTGGCGTTGCTACTCACACAAGGATTCCTCGTGGCCGTCTGGTGCGCGCTGCATCATCCTACACGACGATGGGCCATCCTTTCCGCTTTGCTGTTCGCAGGCATGTATTATTGCAGAGCGGTGTTCTTGCTCTGGCTGCCAATGGTGGTCGTGTGGTTGTCGATCCTGTTGCGAATCAACGCATCGCGTCGACCGGCCGAAACAACAGGAATAACCTGGTACGCTTGGATCGGATTGTTTTCCGGACTGGTGCTTTGCTTGCTCACGCCCTGGTGGATAAGAAATTGCGTGGTGCTACAGAGCTGGACCCCGCTAGGCACCAAAGGCCCTGTTACCTTGCTCGGTGGATACTGCGATAGCGCATTGGAGCGAGGCGGCGAGTGGCAGGGCAAGCCGGAACTGGAGCTTCGTCGTGAGCTCGAATCGAGCACTCCGAATCGGGACGATGCAGCATCGGTTCTCGAATTGGAAAAGCAACTAAGCCGTTCTGCTTCACATGAAGTATGGACGTGGGCTCGCACGCACTCCGCCTCGCTGCCGAGCCTGTTCCTCAATCG
>CAIXME010000926.1 GCA_903920425.1 uncultured Pirellula sp.
AGTGCGCGGTAGCGTAGCCCGCCCTCTTCAATAGTTCTCCGAGAGTCACTTCGTCCTTGCTGATGTCTTTAATCAAACGAGGCTCGATCAACTTGCGTCCAGTGACTGCAGGCGCTGCTTTCGTCCAATGCAATTGAGCAGGGCTTTTGCCTGTTTGCAGGCTGATTCTCGTCGGCGAGCAAACAGGGGAAGGTGCATAAGCAGAGGAGAACCTCATTCCTTGCGAGGCCAATCGCTCAAGATGAGGCGTATGAAAAATATCGCCCTTTGAGCCCATCACCTGGGGATGCATTGCAACAGACAAGCCGTTCCAACCTTGGTCATCGGACAGCATGAATACAAAATTCGGCTGGCCAGCAGAGAGACTGGCACCCGCTCGCAACCACAGTATGGCAATCATTGCAACGAGAATAATAAGATTCTGCATCATCCATTTCATCGTTAGTTCTCCGTCTCAATCTTGCGATTCGATGCATGATGGGTTGTATGCTCGAAAAAATCCAATGGTAGTTCTTGTTCACCCACCAACGAAAGTCTTAGATCCAAGCGGTCAGGACCATACGGCATCTGAATGAAACGCATGCGTAGGATCCGTCCAGTCGTCGCGTCGTAAATGATTTCAACTCGCTGAGGTCCGCGATCCTTGGGTTTCTTCAATGCGACCAGCAGCCTAGCTTCATGCCCATCCTCAGGCGAGTATTCTTCAGGCCCCAGGGCGGAGAAGGTCACGTCGTAGGCACGCTTGAGCTGCTGAAGACCTTCATGAAGATTCGTGAGAGGGATTGAAGTCTCGTGACCTGGTAGATCACGATCGAAACGATGGACGTCCGAGCTGACTCTGACCGGGCCTCGCGTGTTGATCGCCCAGCTCTGTTGTCCATTGCACCCCGTGATGAACGGAACACCTTCTTCCGTTTTGCGGATCAGCACAAATTGATTACCCGCACGTAAGTGCAAAGTTGCTCCATCCAAGGGCGGCTTGGGCGGTCGCTTTGATTCAGGGCCCAATGGCTGTCTTCCTTGCCGATCTGGCGTAATGTCTTCGACAACGATTTCATAAGTCCTATCTTTCCATCGCAAACTATTGACGATGATTCGATCCAGCTCACGGACCGCGGCTGTTGCCGTGGGCGTTCCAATGCTAAACCACAGACTAGATAGCCCGACGATCAGCACTGCAGCGGCAGCGGTTGCCCTTCCCAGAGTGTTCGTCAACAGAAAACGCCTCATCCTTTTTTGAGGCATCTGGATACGTTCGGAGAGCCCTACATCGCCTGAGCTATCCTCGAGAGTCAACGTGTTTCGCAAACGATCGTGCAGCAGCGCCGACTGCACGAAAAGGCGGGCGTTCTCTGGATCCGCCTTGATCCACTCACTCAACGCTTTTTGCTGATCAGCGGTTAAATCATCATCAAAATATCCATCGATCAGATCGCGACGGTCCGACGTCATTGTTTTACTCCTTCGAGAGCTGCATGCCGTTCTATACATTGCCGCAGTTGGTCTCGGATGCGTTGAAGGGATTTGGCCACCGTGTTGGGAGTCATGCCAAGAAGCGATGCGATGGCTGCTGGTTTCAAGTCGTTTTGGTATCGCAACCCACACATTTGACGCGCACGCCCCTCAAGCTTTGAAAGGCACTCTTGGAGATAGTCCAGTTTGCGAGATTGGTCGGATTCGACTCGCTCGAACGCGACGGCAAGCAAATCAATGGTCTCAGCGTCGAATACCAGGCGATGGCGTTTCCGCTCGCGCAAATAAGTTCCCAATTGATTTCGAGCGATCCCCATCACCCATGCTGTAAAAGGGCGAGCAGGGTCATATGTTGAATACGACTCTAGCACAGCGACAGATATCGCTTGCAGCAAATCATCACGGTCTCGGAAGTCGCGAACGACTGCCGCAACGTAGGCGGAGACGACTGGCTGCGCTAGCGTCCAGTGACGAATCGCTTGTTGATACTGTTCGTCCATAGCTTAAACCCGTCCAACTCCACCCATTTTTGACTTTCATCTACCTGTTACTTAGCCATTCACTCCTGATCATGACACGAAAAATAGAAAAAATTCCGCTACATGACCGATTCAATACGGTTCTTAACAGCAAAACGGAGCTCGCGCCCCGTTTTTGCCCACATCTCCAGACTGATCTCGTAGCTGAGAATGTGAGAGAACCCATGCGACGAATGATTGTCGCGAGTCTTTTTCCAAACGATACTTTAAATAGCCTATCGACAGAGAACATACAGATAGAAGGGAGCGATGGAATGGTCGCGGCCCATTCCTAGTCCACGCGGCACAGGGCCAGGGGTGGCCCCGAAGTAATCCAGAACGAGCACGGTCATGCGACTGAGAACGAGCATCTTGCTGTACCAATTGGGGTCAAAGTGAATGTAGAATCTAGGAACGAGTTCAACCGCTTGACCAAAAAAGCCTCACCACATAACTGATCAAAATCATCATGTCAAAATCATCAGCAGCCATATCTCGCCGTTCACTTCTCCAATCAACGCTGGCATGGGCAGGTGCTTCGATTTTGGTTCAAGGGAATCGTTCCTATGGATTCCGTTCCTCAAACGATCGGCCGAGAGTAGGGGCAATCGGCACAGGCAGTCGGTGGTTCGTTAAGGCGACAGGGGTGGATGGACCTTGGGGGTCCGCACCCGAGTTTAAAAACTTTGGTGACTATGTTGCCGTCAGCGATGTCGATTCGAATCGCCGGGAGCGAGCAGCGGACTTGGTGAAAGAATGGTCATCGAAGAAGCCGACAACGCATCTCGAGTACAGAACGATTCTGGACAACAAAGACATCGATATCATCCACATTTCCACTCCAGATCATTGGCACGCCAAGATCGCGATCGAAGCCATGCTGGCCGGCAAAGACGTGTACTGTGAAAAGCCGATGACGCTCACGATTGCCGAAGGTAAACAGATTTGTGAAGTTGTTAGAAAGACCGGACGCATCGTCCAAATAGGCACGCAACAGCGCAGCGACGAGCAGTTTGTTCGCG
>CAIXME010000927.1 GCA_903920425.1 uncultured Pirellula sp.
GCAATGGGCGGCCACTTTGTCCCAACTCGGAGATCTACCAAGGCAATATGTCTACATCCCGAAGGGCATGCAGAAACACTGTCAGCAAAGATCATAGCTCCATAGAGATTGTTCTGCGGTGGAACATCGTGCGTGATGTCGATGATCACACAATCAGACACCGCGCAATTCCGTGCCCCATTCATTTGACCAACATCGTGACGGCTACCAAAATCCGTGGCCAACGCAAACAGGGACGGCCCGTTACAGCTTTAGATCAAGAATCGAGTCGAGCGTTTGACGCACTTTCTTTTCTGTCGCGTCGCCTCCACCGATTATCACATGAGATACGTTCCCCTCGCGGTCGATAATCACGGTTTGAGGGATGGCCTCGGCCATGTAAGCTCGGGCAACAGCCCCATCCGAATCTAAGACTACCGTCGGCTTGATTTCAAGCCGGTCCAGCAACGCTTGGATTTCCGATGGCTTTTGCTCGATATTAACCGTTACCAATTCGACTTCTGCTCCTTTGTATTCCTGAGAGAGTTCAACGATCCGAGGTAGAGAGGCAACACACGGGCCGCACCATGTTGCCCAAAAGTCCAGGATCACAATCTGACCTTTCAGTTCCGACAGGCGAAGTGTATTGCCGTCCAGTTTCTTGAGTTCGAAGTCGGGAGCAACTTTCCCGATCAGCTTTTCGTGGGGCGAATCTTGGCCTGCACTTGCTGACCCATCAACGGAATCAAGGTCATTCACAAACTTGGGATCCATGGCATTCTCTAGTTTCCATTTCCCAAACCGATTTCTCTGAGCCTCCGACTGAATTTCATCACCTAAAACAAACCGTGATATCTTGGCGACATCCAATTGGCACTCGCCTAGCTGAGGATGATTGCCATAGAGAATCCCATCTTCATAGCGTTGAGGAATTATGCTGATGCGAGTACCACTCGCATACAACGCTTGGCAACGAAATGAACTGGCTTCCCCTGCGTTCTCAGGCTTGCTCGGCACTGGGTCTACTGGCGTGCCTTTGGGTTCTGCACCGGGCGGAGTGATCTCGGGAGCATCGAGCAACCAAACAATCTCCGAGACATTCTTGGTGTATATATTCCTGTCTTCACCTCGTACCTCCAACACAGCAACATCCGTGGTCATGCTTTTTAGGAGTCCTCGAACGGCGTCTCCCTCCCGGGAAACGATCAGGTGTTTCGGCGGGTTATTGCGTTGAGCGCGAGGCAGCGTCAACAATCGTTTTTTCGCACTTTTATCCATTAATTCGACACTTTGCGATGTTGCAAGGCGAATCCCGCGAAGCCACTCTAGGTCGATTCTACCCGTACTAAACTCGCTGGATTTGAACAGCAACTGAGATTCGTCTAAGCTTTCAATCGTTGCAGGGAAACAATCTCCACTTTTAAGAAATAGCGAAGGCTCATCCGCTTTGAGCGCTCGCCCAAATGGGGAATCCACTTTTTTTGAATTTGCATTTGCCTGGTTGTTTTTGTTTTCGAGCGACTTATTAGCTATCGGTTCGATGGTTCCCGTTACATTCACCGAGAGAGGAACCGAATTCATGGCTGAACTTGGTTTCCAGAACAACAATTTCTGGCTACTGTCTTGAACCGCTCCATCCGGACTGGCAACGCGATCGATCATCCCAACGGAAACCGCCCAATTGCTTGCTAGTTTCATCGCGAGCTTCGACGGCTCAGAACCATCCTTGCTCGGTGCTTTGCTGGACGGTTGCCTTTGAACCGCCATGCTCTTTATGTCTTTTTGAGGTATCTGAATTGGATCGATAGCGTGCCCCATGGCCAACACCATCTTGTCCTCTTTGTACTGAACCGATCGGCCTACGTATCTTGCTCCATTCCAAAGCTCAATAGCGACGTTGGTCTCTGTGGGCTGCTGCACAGACTCCGAATCTGCAACGGGAAACTCTATCCGATCAACTTGATCGATGGCAACTCGACCGAGTCCTTCCGGTGCATTGGTGAACCCAAACGACCTTGTACTAGAATCAAACGCTGTCGGGCTCCCCATAAAGGTTTCGCCGGTTCGAAGAAGCGTTTCGGTGGCGCCGATGTTCTTGTTCTCCCCTTTTTCTTTCTCTGTTGCTTTCATGGGAGGAGCTGCAAAAACCGAGCGATAGATTTTTAGCTCTTTTAGCGAAATCCGCCCAGCACCGATGTTGGTAAACATCACATTCTGAGGACCCGCGAGTCGCATCCCTTTGCTCATTCGAATTTGGGCTATTGGTGTACCGTTTTGAACAAGCACTAATCGCCCGCGATTGGAATCGCATAAAATGCGAAGTGACAACGACGTCAGTTCTTCGCTAGATATCTGTGCAGAAGCAATGTCGGCAGAGTTCTCTTCTTCTACCAAAAGGGTGAGCGAGACGACATTTCGGTTCTCAAGCTTACGGACATGCAACTCTAGTTTTCGCGGATCCCCCACGGTCAACATCCAATTGGGACTGTTATTCGACCAAGCAACGTGGATATCAATGGCGGCCATATCGGGGATGGACAGGGTTTGCGATACCGCGGTACCTGCTGTTTCCGTTTCGTATGCCCCAAGCCTGGAGAACCATTTGCTTCTCCCCTCTTTCTTGAGTGCTGGGATGACCTGTTTCCAATTGGATTGCAACACGGCACCGTCGTCGGCGCCCGCTGAACTCGACATACGCAAAATACTTCTTACCGAGATCGTTGGAAACTCTTTCCGTCCGATGAGAGGGCTCGCCACCTGAATCGCTTGCTCATCCAACCCGAGAATATCGCCCGTGACAGCTTCACCATTTTGAAACTCGATCAGGAATGGCGCTTTGCTTAGTTCCTCACCGAATCTTTGGTTCTCTTCGGCCGTTCGATTAAAAACGGGTTGGGAAAATCTCTCGACGCTTTCCCATGGAAAGAAAAGATCCGAACCAAACGATGGGCAACGCCACACCAAAGCTCCGTCCTTAGCTTCCTGAGAGGATGCACCAATTTCACCTTGATACACATCTCCACCGACCAAGTGCAGTGCCCCCAGTGGGGACGTGGACACCTTCTCCGTCGAAGCAGCGTTAGGTTCGGAGGCCAGATTCGAACATGTTGGTGCACCGAAGCATGCAAAACTAGCGATAACGGCAAAAGCAAAGTATTTCAAAGAACTCATTTGTCAGGATCTGTTCGTTATCGCTCGTAAATAGGTAGGAATCGAAAGTTGAGCGCGAGGGCAAGCAGCGACATGGAGGTAGCTACGGTTGGACCAAAGTTTCCATCAAAATGACCGTCCGATCGTTGCTTTGTCTTGAGTTCACGGATCAGGATTTTGTTCCATTTTTCCCAGGCAGCGATATCCGCCTGAAATAGCGCCTGGGCTTTGTAGTAGGCTGTGTACTCCCCATAATGATCGCCCGTCTCATTCGCGTCACTAGCCTTGAGGAAATTCGACGTGGCTTTGAATTCTTTGAGATCCTTTCGTCCCGCTATGGAATAAACCAGCGTAGCAATAGAGACACGAGCGGGTGAGTTGTCGAATCCCCCCATGCCACCCGAATATGCGACTTGCCCGCTATTGGATGTCATGCTCACAAAGTACTTGATGGCCCGGTCGATATTCTTGTCGGGCACTTCGATTCCTGCATTGCGGGCCGCCAAAAGCGACATCAAAATGGCCCCGGCAACAGACGTATCGGAATCCGTTGCATCTGGAGAGTAACGCCAACCACCGACGGGGTTTTTGTCCTGGCTCGTAATCGCCGTTCGAACAGCAAGCTCCAGTGCTTGCCCAATGGTTCGTGTCCTTTTCGGGTCTGAGCCTTCTGGCCAAAAATTACGCTCATCGACGCTTCCGTACGCTTCCGCCAAAGCTAGCGTGGCAAAACCATGATGGTACATACTGCCACCAAAGTAACCTGTCGTTGGATTCTGTTCGCGTATCAACGCTTGCAGCCCTTTTTTGACCGTCACATTGTACTTGCCAAAATTAGGATCTTCGCCCGACGCGAGGAAAGCGAGAACGGCCAGACCAGTGCAACCGGCCCCCTGTTCTCCGCCGGTGCCTTTCCAACTCCCCTTGTCATCTTGATTGTTTTCAAGCCAACCAAGCCCCCGATCGTAGATCTCTCGGACCTCGCGTGGAACCACTTGGCCTTGAACGCTGGTACCGTCTCGTCCTACTTGGGCAACACCAGATCTAGCTGTACAAATGGAGGCTATCAAGATTACTGCAACGTAAAGAAATCTCTTTGTAGAGTTGTCCAATTGATAATTCATATTTTTGAAAGTGTCTTATGGTGGGTTGAGCCAGCAGTTTAAAACGGGATATCATCCGCTTGCATGGGTGCGACAATGATCGCTTTAGGTAACGGACTTTCCAGCGACTTCAACTGAACAGGTGTGAACACGCTAGATAGTTCAGGCGATATCGCCACTGCTTTGCACAGACTTGGAAAATCCAAATCGAGACGATCGGCCTTCTGCATCCACTCATCTATCTTGGATCGTTGCTTGGCGGTAAGACCAAGTTTACGTTGCAAACTTAACACCGATCGCAACCGCTTAGCCCGTAGCTTGATCATCGCAATCTTGGTTTCATCTTGAACGATCTTTGCTCGTTGCTCGTCGGTAAGCTGTCCTTTAAGAACTTTGTGCCACACTCCGGCATTGACGTTTTTCGGCGAATTGAGCTCGGATGCAAAGGTAAAGATCTTCTGGTAGTACTCTTGCATTTCCATTGGATTCATCTTGCTGTCAAATCCTGCCAGCATCGATTCGATACGAGTGCAATCGTGTTGTACATCGAGTTCAACCGCTTCGCCTAGTTTTGCCAACTGCTCCTCCGTAAGGTCGCAGATACTGTCGATGCGATCTATCTCTCTACGAATGCTCTCGCGTTTGAGCTTTTGAAAAGCCGCTTCTGATCCACCCAGTGAACTGAAAAGAGAATCCCGAATAGACTGTCGATTGATTTGCATCTGCTCAAATCCGACCAAACCCTCTTTTTGAGCGGCCGCATCATCTAAATCGTCGTCCAAATCGTCATCACCCGCCTCGGCGGGCTTCGCATTCAGTGGCACACCTTGCTGCACAATGGCAACACGTTGCCCGATGGCTTCGGAACCGAAACACACTCCGATGAAGGTAAAGGTTATCCAAAAAAGTGTGCGGATCTGAGTATTCAATTCTGGCCCCCTGTTATGGTTTGAGATTCGCATCGAGGGGAACAGGGTCGAGCTCATCCGAGTCGTCTTCCACATCCTTGTTGGCTGCCTGTTTTTTCTCATCGTTGTACAGAGTGATCGTTTCCGAACTCTTGGTGTTTCCGATCGAGAATCGCTCCACCATAGTCATCGTTGGCGAGTCAGGCGTGGAATGGTGAACGCTGAAGAATGCCGCGTTTTCGCGTGATACAAGCGCTGCTCTCTGGGCTTCGCTCAAAATGGAGGAGATCCAACTTGGCCTGATCTCAGGC
>CAIXME010000928.1 GCA_903920425.1 uncultured Pirellula sp.
CTACCCAACCGATTGCGGGCAAAAGCTGTACTCCATTGCACAATCGAACCATCTGGCAGGCAATAACGTTTCGAGAACCTACGAGCTCAATTCTGTAACGGGATGACCCACGTAGGCGAACCAGTGACGGAGTCTAGCCAAAACTCCCCTCATGTTGCGGTTTGCGTTCAGAGCAAGCCGACAACGGGGCTGTTGTTTATCGGTGATCCCCATGTGGAAGGACGCACGCCTGGGTTCCGACGAGACAACTATCCCGAAACGGTTCTCGGTAAATTGAAGTGGTGCCTCGAATATGCAGACCTGCAATCGCTGCAGCCTGTGATATTGGGGGACTTGTTCGATAAGCCGCGCGATAACCCTAATTGGTTGATGTCTCGATTGCTCGATCTGATGGGCGACCGACATATTCCAATCATCTTTGGCAACCATGATTGTGCCAATCCCCATTTGGACGAGAACGATAGCTTGACCCTGCTCGCGAAGGCAGGTGCTGTAGAACTCATCGATGAATTTCATCTGTGGGCATGTCGTGTAGAGAACCGAACCGTTGTTATCGGCGGTTCACCTTATCGCTATCGCATCCCGCAGGAGTGGACGCTCGAAGATAAGCCTATTTCGATTCGATTCATTGGGGAAAATGGCGTTAACGCCGAAATGCAATTTTGGAAAGAAGCGATCTGCAATCCAGGTTTGATGATATGGTTGACGCATCATGATTTGGTATTCCCCAACCCGTACGAAGCGGTGGTTACCCAAATGAACGAAATCCCTGGAATCGACTTTCTGATCAATGGGCATATCCACCGTAGGGCTTCAGCCGATGTCGTACGAGGGCAAACCACCTGGATCAACCCTGGAAATATCGCTCGTCGCTCTCGCTCCGATTCGATTCGCGGGCATGTGCCATCCGTCTTGAGAATGGACGTCGCAAACGATGGGCAATGGATGCACTACATCACGATACCGCACGAAAACGCGGACGATGTGTTTTACGATTTGGCGTTGCCGGAGGCGGATACCGCCGGCTCCGATCAGTCGAATTTTGTTACCGGTTTGGCTTTGCTACAATCTCGCAAAACCGATTCCGGCGCGGGCCTAATGCCGTTTCTAGTTGAAAATGTATCGCAGTTTGAATCCGACGTAGCTGCCGAGATACTCAAGCTTGCCGAACTGGTGCTTGCGGACTCCAATCCTCTGACTGAGCCTACTTGATGAATAACAAAAAAGGAAAAAGCGACTCAGCCGCCAGCGAGCAGTTGAGCATCGAACAGCTTCAAACAAAATACGAAGAGTTAAACAGGAGAAAGATCCAGTCGGAAACGCGACATCGCGATGCGTCGGATCAGTTGGCGAAAATTCGCGAGCAAGCGCTATCGACATGGGGAACGGATGATCTCGAAGCGCTCAAACTCAAGCTGGTCAAGATGCAAGAAGAGAATGAGAAGCGCAGGTCGCAGTACCAAGCGGATTTACTCGGCATCGAATCCAAGTTGATTGAAATCGACCAAAAGTACCAATCCCTGCGAGAACCGAGTCGCGACTCGGAATCATGAGAACGCAACCCACGATAACAAGCAATCAAAACCCATGGGTCAAGTCGATTCATAGGCTGCATCAAACCTCTGAACGTCGCAAGCAGCAACTGTTCCTAGTTGAGGGAACACACCTAATCCAGGAAGCCGTTGCGACCTCCTGGCCACTGGACGCGATCTGCTTTTCAGAGGAATGGGCCACTCAAAATCAAGCGACTCTCGCGACCATTGCTTCCCATCCCGCTTATCGAAACACCCTGCTCCAGCCCGTTTCGATGGACGTGCTTCGCAAACTATCTACAACGGATTCTCTATGCCCAGCCATCGGTATCGCACGATTTCAAAATCCATCAACCGGATACTCGCAAGCAACATCCCTGCAAATTGTAGCTGAGTCACTCCAGGATCCAGGTAACTTAGGGGCCCTGGTCCGTATTTCCGCGGCAGTGGGCGAATGCCCCATTGTCCTGAGTTCAGACAGCGTGGATCCGACAAATCCCAAGGTATTGCGATCTACGGCAGGGCAATGGTTTAGGAATAGGCCCTTGGTCGTCGATAATCTACTGGAGTACGTAGAGCGGAGCCGGGCCGAGGGAGTGCAAGTGCTAGCCGCTGCCGCGGATGGGACCTGTTTTTGGGAATGTGACCTCA
>CAIXME010000929.1 GCA_903920425.1 uncultured Pirellula sp.
GCAATGGTTACTAGCGTGCCACCGATTTGATCGACCAAGACTTTGCGGGCCTCGAGCATCGAATCGATGAATGCATAGTTGCCGTTCCCTTTGTCGGCTAGCTTTTCCATCGTGCTATCCCGAACGTTTCCGTGTCCGAAACCGAGCACACTCAAAAACACATTCTTTTTAGCTTCTTCTTGGATGAGGTCCACCAAAGCGCTGTCGCTGGAGACCCCAACATTAAAATCACCGTCGGTACAGAGAAGGACGCGATTCACGCCTCCTTCGATCCGGTTTGTCTGTGCTACTTGGTATGCCAACTGGATACCTGCACCTCCATTGGTGGATCCACCCGCAGAGAGTCGATCGATAGCGCTAACGATGGTCTTCGCATCGCTCGCCGATGTACTATCCAATACCAAACCGCTCCCGCCGGCATAAACAACAATAGCGATTCGATCCTCTGGCTTGAGCTCACTGACGAGCATCCGCAAGGCGGATTGCACCAAGGGGAGTTTATCCGGTGAATTCATCGAACCTGAGACATCGATCAAGAAAACGAGATTGCAGGGTTTCCGATCGGAGAGGTCCAAGGAGCGTCCACGCAACGCCACTCGCATCAGTTGATGATCAGATTTCCAAGGGCACTGAGCAATTTCCGTGGTAACAGAAAACGGAGACTCATCCGTGGGCTCTTGATACTCATAGGGGAAGTAATTGATCAACTCCTCCAATCGAATCGCCCCCTTGGGTGGACGCGTACCGTTGCGAATCAAGCGACGAACATTCGAGTACGATGCCGTATCCACGTCGATGGAAAAGGTCGATTGAGGCTGCGAAATGGTGTCGAAAAAATTATTCTCTTCGATTGCATCGTAACCTTCTCGGCTTTCAGGCTCGTTTGCAACTGCGATGTCTTGTGCGATCAGTGGCATGCTTGCGCTGCCAGCTGCATCGGACTTCGCCTGTGCGTTGGTCGCAGGCTGAGATTTACCATCACCGCAACCCGTAAAAGATATCGCCCAGCATGTGAAAACAATGCAAACAGCAAAGCGGCCAATCGAAATGAGCTGTCTCATACCCCACCCTTCCCTGAAATAATGCGCGACAGTAATCACTGTGCCCAAGAGTGATTTCACTCGTTTAGAATACGCAAGGCATGTCTGAATAGTTCGATCGCAAAGAAGATTGCCGCAACCCGCGAGCGGACCGACATCGCAATTTGAATTTACGTGCGCTATCAATAACTTATGCTTACGTGCTATCCGGTGCTGGATGGATCGGTTACTCCAGCACTGTTGGTTTCCACACGAGAAAATGCACGTGCTACTTCTTTACTGGTGCAGCACCTGCGCGGTAGCGCTGATCGATCACGACAAATTGAAAACCACCCTTGGGGTTCGCTCGGCATTCAAACACTGTCTTTGCGATCGTTGTTACACGGAAGTCCTTGCTCCTCTTTTCCAAGAAGTAAGCTTTTTCCGCGATACCGAGAGCCTCTTCTGTTTCCTTCGGGAAGAACTTGAGGATCTGACGCCCAGAAATCGGAATGCCTGCGGATTCTAGGACTTGCTTTTCGTATTGAAGTAGGACGTTTTCGGTTTTGCTAACGAATGCCAAACGCTTTTTGGCCTTCTCCTCTTTCGGACTGATCGACTTTTTGGATGGTGCGGTCGACAGGTTGGTAACGTAGTCTACTGTCGCAATCCCACCGCTGATCGCCCCAACGTCAATTTTGAATGCATCGAGTTGCAGCATGTAGTTGCGTTTGTCTCGGGCGGTGAACTTGATGTCCCAACGTTCAAATCGAGGAACGATGTCGTCCCCTTCTCCTTCAGGTCCCGGTGGTCGGCTATCCCCTTTACCAGTTCCGCTGCCCGTTGCGGTGGAGTTCGACTCGAGGCTATCCAGAGAAGCAGCAACCGTGCTGATCGTTTCTGTAACCATTTGCAATGTTTGTTCCATCGCTGGTTCACTCAACTGTTCCACTTCATCAGCTCCGGGCGGATCAAAATCTCTTTCAAAGCCTGCAGCGTGGTCACCCCGTCCAGCAATCCGTTCGGGTTCTAGCACAATCACCTGCGGCGCTTTGTATTCGAACTGCATCAAGAACAGAATTCCGAGCATGACGACCCCTAGTCCGATGAGGGCGATCAAACTGAGCAGCAAGCTCGATGTTTGATCCACCTTATTGGCTCGCATCGATGATTCATCGATGTCCAAAATCTTGGTAACGGACTTGAGCTTACTGGACATGATGAGTTTCCTTTAAAAATTCGTTCGTCGCAGTTGGGGGATGATCTATTTGAGTTAGCGTCCGATACCGGTATCGATATCGAAATGATGTTACCAAAGGTTTAATCGACAAAGATATAGTCAGGGCGAACATTGGCGAACCATTTCTTCCATTGGATGGCGGCTCTCGCTTTTTCCTGATCCGACAGCTTTTCTTTCTTCGGGAGGTGAGCTGTGTCAAGCTGTCTCGAGACTAGTCGCAGTGATCGTTCCGCGATAATCGGCACTTCGGGATCGGGATCGGTGAGAGCGTAGATCAGCCCAGGAACCATGTCGATATCGTCACCGCGTCCAAGCATTTTGGCTGCTAATCGTCTCGACTTGTAGTCTTTGGCGCTAAGCAATCGAGAGAATCGATTCAGTTGTTCTTTGCGTGTTTTCGGATCGCTAGAAAGCAGCATTCGATCAGCGGATAATGCATCCTCGCCGTCCGCCTTGCCATCTGCCTCGAGCATTTTCAGAGCGTCGTCGATCGACGTGGTGGTGTTCTTGTTGACGATTTTGTTTCCCGACAAGTTGATGTTGGTTACGTCGTCTGGAATTTCTCCAACTCCTTCGATGTTCGCTTCGTGGAGTTCGCCGATGGCTTTTTGGGTACTGCGGATCAAGAACAGTACGGAAAAGCATGTGCAAACGTCGGGCGACACGGTGTCGGTGTCACCTTCTTTGGAACCCCAAGAGCCGTTGGCTGCCTGTGCTGCTTTCAGTGTTTCCACTCCTTGGTTGTACCAGTCAGGGCTCTTTTGTTGTTTGCCTTTGGTGATCTCCAAGAATGACTCGTAGCGTTCTTTGCTATACACGAAGTAGTAGTGCCACATCTTGCCGGTTCGCGAATAAGGGTTAGCGGCGAACCACGTTTCGCTCTTTGTCGCGGCGACGTCAAACTTAGCTCGTTCGATGTTGACGCGCGGGCGTTTGGATTCGGGCATAATGCGTTTAAACGCGAGCGGGATGATCCC
>CAIXME010000930.1 GCA_903920425.1 uncultured Pirellula sp.
AGTTGCGATTGGTTAGAAGGCGAAATCAACAAAGAGATCGCGAGGCTCAATGACCCAAAAGCGGCCGGACAAGCTTTCTTGACGATTACGGCGCCATTAAACTTCACAGGCGGCCCTGGGCCTACTGTCGAGGAAGTCGCCGAAGAAACACGAAAAGCCGACCTTCTGAAGTCCTTGTCCCACGCCGATATTCAGAGGTCATTTCAGCAACAGCGCTCTAGCTACGCCGAACTTCACAAGATTGCCGGACTACCTTTCGCTGAGAGAGCGGAGCGAGTCAAGTCCCTTGTTAAGTCCCCCTCCTCAGCTAGCAAGATGGAAACGCGTGAAGACGCGATGCGATATGTCACCAAGGTCGTAATGCCATTCGATTGGAACGACGTGTTCGCCCGTGAGGAACAAATGCATGTTCGTCGCCAGTTGCTGGAGCAGGCACTCCGCGTTCAACTTCAGGGTGCGGATGCGGTGCAGGAACTTCATGGAAAGAAGGTCGAGTATCGCAAGACGGCTCACGGATTCGATCTCAGTTGCCTTGTCGGAGACAAGCCCGAAGTGTTTACCGTCGGCATCAGCAAGTAAGTTTTTTCTCGCGAGCCAGCGGCGACCTTAGTCGCCGCTGGTTTTAAGAATCTTTGTCTTGAAAGAATCGTCAACTGACACAGCGGTTCAGAGCGCTCGTCGGGATCAGCTAGCAGCACCGACGATGAATGGTTAAAGGCTCTTCAAACTATTTCTTAGCTATCTCGGAAGATCGCTCCAACCTACTCGAAAGCGCAAAGAAAGTCGGAGCCCAAAGTCCAACGAAGATACCAAAGCGTTCCGCATGTGCCTTCGATTCCGCTGCTTCTCCTCCTGTCAGAAACCATATGGCAATTGAACCGATAATGGATACGAATCCGAGCACGAAACAAAGGGTCGACAGGTTCTTAAAAAGCGAGGAATTCATAGTTTTGACTTGTGGGAACGAGTTAGGTCTGTGATCAATTCGTCAAGTGTAGCAGAATTTATCGCGAACTCGCTGATTCAATGCCGCTTCTTGCTTTTCCAGGTCCCGCCATATTGGTATCGAGGATTGTTAGGCTTTACTTGCTCAAGGCAAACCGTGCAGACGAAGATCCATTCCTGAGTTTCGTCGATACGAACTCGATAGAGAACATCATGAGACTTCTGACAACGCGTACATGATTTGGTGCGAATGCGTTTAATGGGCATTTTGACTAGACCTTTGACTTAGACAGTTACTAAACTTTTGACTTAGACAGCGCAAACTCCCAACTTCAAAAACTTGCAGCGCAATGTGTTTCGTCTTCCTGCCACTCGTTCTTGCCTGCTACAAATTGAACGAAGATGGCTTGAGTTCGCTTCTCATGACGGCAATGACCTCGCCAGGGTTTAAGCCGAATTGGGTGCGAAACAAGCCAAAGCTCGTTC
The DNA here is from genome assembly GCA_903920425.1 of uncultured Pirellula sp. Taxonomy (GTDB): domain Bacteria; phylum Planctomycetota; class Planctomycetia; order Pirellulales; family Pirellulaceae; genus JBKCUI01. Next base: position 1,432 of record CAIXME010000930.1, read on the forward strand.
GATCTTCCCAGGCCATCTGAATGATGTGGTCAATAAGTAGTGCATCGAATTCCAAATAGGAGCATTCGAAAGCGATCGGGGCTTGTCAATCCCAAGGTCATTTTTCAAACTCGACTCCTAGGAGTACCAGTTCGTTGAATCGATCGACGTTTTCGCGAGCCGACCACGCGATGCCGCGAAGCAAGAGTATGCGATACATGGGGTCGTCAAAGGTCCAGGAATAGTGTCCTGGTATCGACACGAAAACGCGACCTCGACTAGGCTCCAACGTCCAAAACAACGGTTGGACTTCACCATCCTCGACAACGGTTGCAATTGTTTGGATCTTGGAAGGATCTCCGTGAAGTTTCCAATAGCTTTCATCGATGAGATCCAACCCTTCAAAATTACGCGCGATTGGATGGTTACTGCCGGTTCGGAAACTCACGTCGAGTGAACCATGTCGATAGCGTGTTTCTTTCGCGAAACTAGCCATTCCAATTCGCCGTGCGAAAGGAGTTGCATCGCTTCCCCCTTCGATCGCCCAGTGAACATAAACGAGCCCCCGCCCCGCCGCGATGTGCGCATCGATCGCATTGGCTCGCTCGTCATCCCATTGTCCTCGTTGAAAGAACACGATTGTATCAGCCGCTTGTATTTGTTCGGGCGTTGGCCATTCCATGGCTGTGCTGATCGAGACAGCCTCCGCTGCGGACATCAATTCACTCCACATTCGCAACCATGCCGGATAGTCATGCTCGCCTGGGCCATGGTCTTTCTTACCAGCGACCAGCAAAACATTCAGAGGCCGGACCGCTTCGGGTGGGTTGTTCGTAGGAACAGAAGTGGAAGTCGCTTCCTGCAATGGCTTCAAGGCCGATTCTACTTCTTGCCGGCTTCGCAAACGTGGTGGTGCCTCTTTGCCGTCGGTATGCATGCGCGGCGGTTGTTGCAACAGGAAGGCTAAAAGATCATTGCGCTCTCGTTCGGGTAATTTTTCAAAGATGCCTTCAGGCATGATCGACAACGACGAAGGCTTGAGTTCATCGCTGTCCTCCCACGAAAAGATGGTAATATTTGCTTGTTGGTCACTTATCCAGAATTGGTCGCCTTCACTTCGCACCGCACCGGTGAGCACTCGTGAGTCCTTGAGAACGACAATATAGGTGATGTAATCGGGGTTGATTGAAAAGTGGGGATACTTGATATCTCGAACAACCGATTCGAAGTCGCGGTGAATCAGGTTGGAAAGATCGGGGCCAATTTTCTCACCTATTCCATGGGCAATGTGACACTTCGAGCAACCTGCCAGTTGGCCAAGAAAAACTTGTCTTCCACGCCCCCAGTTTGCCTCGGCGAGTTCGGGAATCGAACGTTCCGTAGGCGTCGCTTTGTCCAACAACGAAAGATCGGCCCACGGGAGCAACAAGCGGTGGACCGCGACTTGACCAGAACGATTTTCGTCCGATCCAAAGCGAGCATGCCAACGAATGCTAATGGTCGGGACAACTTTACCTGTCTTCAGTTGCATGACCATCGGAACACAAGCCGATGATTTCAACGGAACATCGATCGAACACTGGTATCTTCCATCGTGAGGTAGTGCGTCTGCCAGTATTCCCTCTGACACACCCGACTCGAAAGGTTGTGTAGAGGTTAACTGGAATCCGGTATCTAATAGGAAGTGGTCCTCTTCTAGTGGATAGTCGAGAGTCGAACCGGGTTGGACCGTAGGATAGAAGAGGCCATTCGGGTCCAACTGTGTTTTCAACGTCAGAATGCCCGGCGATTTGAGCCGGTCCCACAACCCTACGATATGCTGCTGGCCTTGGGTCATTTTGCGAGCTAGTTCCAAATCGAGATGCGGTAGCCAACCGTTCCATTCCGTGACGCTGCCGTCGATCG
>CAIXME010000931.1 GCA_903920425.1 uncultured Pirellula sp.
GCCGAGTCAGCAAACGAAATTCGCGTTGCTTTTGACAAGCCTCTTGATCCTTTAAACTTAAATCACTTGGCCGAACAAGTTCGTGTGGAATACGGTCCGTTTGTAAGAGCCGGAGATCGATTCGAAAACCTAGTTCCTCCGTACGCCGTCGTCCAAAACCAGATCGCAGCGCCCCGCAAAGCAGCTTCGGTTGCCAGCACATCGGTTACCGCCGACATGAGGACATTGATCATCAACACCTCCAAACGCGGCGAGACAGATCCGTATTCGGTTAGCTTACCTGATTACACACGACCAACAGACCAGAACAAATCGATCGCTTCAGCAGATCCATCGCGAGTTGCTTCTGGCGTCACGGAGTTGACTCAGCATGCGAACGTAGACGTCGACGGCAATCACAACGGACTGGTTGCTCGATGGAATGGGAAAGATGACGGCGATGCCAGCCTTAGGACAATTTGGCTTCCCCATCTCGATCTGCATGTTTCCCGAGAGTTAACGGCAGGGAGTTCAAGCCACGATGCTTTTTGGAAAAGCATCAAAGCCGAAGGCGAACTCGTCATCACCACCAAGCTCGATCTAGACTCTATGCTACGACCTGCCGTGCAGCCTGGCTCGAAGCTAGATTATGAATGGCCCACGGAATCGGTGTCGGTCGAACTGGTGAGTACGAACCCTTTTTCTTTGAAGTGGCGAGATGAAAAGCTTGCCTCGACCGTTGGTACGGATGGCAAGCATGTCGCTCGTGTTTCGTACTCAAGCGATCTGAAAGCCTGGAGCGATTTGAGTATCTCTCTAAAAACAACACCAGATACCGAACCACAAATCTTCATTAGCGCATCGACCAACGAGGATAGCCGAAAGAGGACAATCCCAGTGCGCAGATTTATCATGCCTTGGGTACAGTCCAACGCGGGCCGCGACACTAGCTCAGAAACAGGTGGCAAGAACATCGCAGTCATACCGGAATTGACTGGTGGCAACTGGGGATTGGGCGCACGACTGTTTGCCAGCGAAAAAACCGGCTGCATCAAGTGCCACGCCATGAACCGCAACGGTGGCCAGATCGGGCCAGATCTATCCAATCTCGTGCACCGGGACTACGCGTCGGTGTTGAGAGATATCGTCAATCCTAGTTTTGCGATCAACCCAGATCACATCGGACACATCATCCAAATGGCCGATGGCACCGTGTTGACTGGAGTCCTTCGGACCGAAAAAGGCATTCTGATGTTAGGCGATGCATCAGGAAAATCGACTCCCATCGACAAGACGGACATAGAGCAGATGAAATCCGCTCAAACATCGATCATGCCTGCGGGCTTGCATGACAAGTTATCAAAAGAGGAACTGCGAGACTTGATGACCTATTTGCTCACTCCGGCACCACATATGCCAATGGATTCGCCGTTGAAAGCACCTCCACTCCGAACGCACGCCGAGTTAACAGCTCTCTTGAAGGGTGCACCGACAGCCCCCGGTGAAATGCGTGATTTGAAAATCGTATTGGTTGCTGGAGACAAAGATCATGGACCAGGGGAACACGATTATCCGGCATGGCAAGTGCAATGGGGACAACTCCTAGCCAGCGCCGATCGCACGGAAGTCCAGATGGCTTGGGATTTTCCAAGCCAAGAGCAGTTGGATGAGGCTGACGTTCTCATCTTCTTTCAAAAAGGAACGTGGAATGACCAACGCCAATCCAAACTCGACACCTACCTAGCCAAGGGGAAAGGGGCCGTTTACATCCATTGGGCCGTCAATGGCGATGAACGTGTTGGTGACTTTTCCAAACGAATTGGAATCGCGTCTCGCGGTGGCAACATTCGGTACCGTCACGGACC